>NZ_LVEG02000035.1 GCF_001614315.2 Halofilum ochraceum | reverse complement strand
GCTGGACTGGTTCGCCCGGCTGGATCGCTCGGGTGACTGCCTGGTGGGTCTGGAGGCCACGGGTGGCTCGCACTACTGGGCGCGCGAGCTCGGGCGTCTGGGCTACCGGGTGCGGCTGCTGAACCCGCAGGCGGTGAAGCCCTACCGCCAGGGGCAGAAGACCGATGCGCGCGATGCCGAGGCGATCTGCGAGGCGGTGGCGCGCGAGTCGATCAGCGAGGCGCCGGTCAAGAGCGCGGAGCAGCAGGCGCTGCTCGCGCGCCAGGGCTACCGGCGGCGGCTGATCGAGCGGCGCACGGCGCTGGGCAACCAGCTTCGGGGCTTTCTGGCGGAGTTCGGCATCGCGGTGCCCAAGGGCTGGAAGAGGCTCAGGGAGGGCCTGGCCGATGCCACGGAAGACGCGGACAACGGCCTGCCGGCGGATCTGCGCGCGGTGCTCGCCGAAGGCGCCGAGGAACTGCGCGATCTCAACGCGCGCATCGACCAGCAGGACCGCGAGCTCGCGCGCCAGGCGCGGGGCGATGAGCGCAGTCGCCGGCTGATGGAGCTCGATGGCATCGGGCCCCTGACGGCGCTGCGCCTGGTGGCGGTCTGCGGCGATGGCCTGAACTGGCGCAACGGGCGCGGCTTCGCGGTGAGCGTGGGCGTCACGCCGGCCCAGCACAGCTCGGGCGAGCACGTGCGCCTGGGCGCGATCACCAAACAGGGCGATGTGGAGTTGCGCGCGCTGCTCGTCCACGGCGCACGCAGTACCCTGCGCCGGGCGAAGCAGGGCGCGGCGCTCGATCCATGGACCGAGCGCCTGCGCCAGCGGCGTCCGCACAACGTCGCCGCGGTGGCACTGGCCCACAAGCGCGCGCGCATCGCCTGGGCGATGCTCGCGCACGGCACGCGCTACCGGGCGCCGACGGCGGTGTGAGCGACGCCAGCCGCCAGAGCCGGCCAGCGCGACAACCAGGCAACGGGCGGCGCGTGGCGCCGCCCTTCGGGCAACGGTGATCGAGGTCCGGGACCGAAGCCAGTCCCGCATCGGTGAGACGGAGGTAGGCCACGGTCGAGCAGACCGCCAAGCCGATACGCCGCCGATGTCGCGGATCCCAGAGTGGCCCGGGTCGCAGTATCGA
>NZ_LVEG02000034.1 GCF_001614315.2 Halofilum ochraceum | reverse complement strand
TTACTCGATAATCTTCGAAACGACGCCGGCCCCGACGGTGCGGCCGCCTTCGCGGATCGCGAAGCGCACGCCCTCTTCCATCGCGATCGGTGCGATCAGCGACACCGTGATCGTCACGTTGTCGCCCGGCATGACCATCTCCGTGCCTTCCGGCAGCTCCACCGTGCCCGTCACGTCCGTCGTGCGGAAGTAGAACTGCGGCCGGTACCCCTGGAAAAACGGCGTGTGGCGCCCGCCCTCGTCCTTGGACAGCACGTACACCTCACCCGTGAACTTCGTGTGCGGCGTGATCGACTTGGGCTTGCACGCCACCTGACCGCGCTCGACGTCCTCGCGCTTGATGCCCCGCAGCAGCAGGCCGACGTTGTCGCCCGCCTCGCCCTGATCCAGCAGCTTGCGGAACATCTCCACGCCCGTCACCGTCGTCTTGCGCGTGTCGTGCAGACCCACGAGCTCGATCTCCTCGCCCGTCTTGATCACGCCGCGCTCGATGCGCCCCGTGACCACCGTGCCGCGACCCGAGATCGAGAACACGTCCTCGATCGGCATCAAAAACGGCTGGTCCACCGCGCGCTCCGGCACCGGAATGTGGCCGTCCATCGCCTCCATCAGGCGCAGGATCGACGGCACCCCGATCTCCGACTGGTCACCCTCGAGCGCCTTCAGCGCCGAGCCCGTCACCACCGGCGTCTCGTCACCGTCGTAGTCGTAGCTCGACAGCAGCTCGCGGACCTCCATCTCGACGAGCTCCAGCAGCTCCGGATCGTCGACCATGTCCGCCTTGTTCAGGTACACCACGATGCTCGGCACGCCCACCTGGCGCCCCAGCAGAATGTGCTCGCGCGTCTGCGGCATCGGCCCGTCCGCGGCACTCACCACCAGGATCGCGCCGTCCATCTGCGCGGCACCCGTGATCATGTTCTTCACGTAGTCCGCGTGGCCCGGGCAGTCCACGTGCGCGTAGTGGCGCTCGTTCGACTCGTACTCCACGTGCGCCGTCGCGATCGTGATACCACGCGCGCGCTCCTCCGGCGCGTTGTCGATCATGTCGAATGCCCGCGCCTCACCGCCGACCGCCTCGGCCTGCACCTTCGTCAGTGCCGCCGTCAGCGTCGTCTTGCCGTGGTCCACGTGACCAATCGTCCCTACGTTGACATGCGGCTTTGTGCGCTCGAATTTCGCCTTGGACA
>NZ_LVEG02000033.1 GCF_001614315.2 Halofilum ochraceum | reverse complement strand
TGATGTAGTTGAGTATTTATCCGACACCCGCCCCTTGTGAAGGTCAAAAGGGGCGGTCATCGGGGCCTCCGGTAGACTCTTTGTTACCACACGCAGAGAGAACCGGGAGAAAACCCGATGACCACCACGTCACAGAGTACCAAGCGTAAGCTGTCGCTGCTGCAGTTGGCCGAAGAGCTGGGCAACGTCTCGAAGGCCTGCAAGATCATGGGCTACCACCGCGACACCTTCTACGAGGTCCAGAAGGCCTTCAAGGTGGGCGGCGTGGCCGCCCTCGTCGAGGAGCGCCGCGGCCCGAGGAACCCGCATCCGAACCGGGTTCCCGAGGCCGTCGAGAAGCAGATCCTCGACCTGTGCCTGGAAAAGCCCACCTACGGCTCCCAGCGCATCGCCAACGAACTGCGGCTCCAGGGCGTCGACGTCAGCCCCTCCGGCGTGCGCGGCGTCTGGCTCCGCCATGACCTGGAGACCCGCTACAAGCGCCTGCTGCGCCTCGAGGGCGAAGCCCGGGAGCAGACCCACGTGCTCACCGAGGAGCAGATCCGACTGCTGGAGCGCCACTCACCCGAGTTCCGCATGCGCCACGTCGAGACCTCGGCACCCGGCGAACTGCTGAACCAGGACACGTTCTACTGGGGCACGCTCAAGGGCGTCGGCAAGATCTACGTCCAGGTGGTCATCGACGCCTTCTGTTCGCTGGCGTTCGCCAAGGTCTACACCTCGAAGATGCCGATCACCGCCGCCGACCTGCTCTATGACCGGGTCCTGCCCTTCTACGACGCTCTCGGGGTGACGGTCAAAACCATCCTCAGCGACAACGGGCGCGAGTTCTCCGGACGGCCGGAGCACCACCCGTACCAGCTCCTGCTGGCGCTCCACGACATCGAACACCGGACCACGAAGGTCCGCTCGCCGCGCACCAACGGCTTCGTCGAGCGCATGAACCGCACGCTGCTCGACGAGCACTTCCGGATCAAGGGCCGGGAGAAGTGGTACGAGTCCGTCGAGGAGATCCAGGCCGACCTGGATATCTTCATCGAGTTCTACAACCTCAAGCGCAGCCATCAGGGCTATCGGCTCAACGGCAGAACGCCGGCGCAGGCGCTGCGCGAGGCACTCGGCAGGAAGACGCTGCCACCGATCATCCCGAAAGAGGATGAAACCGCCGCCACCGAGGCGGCATAATCCGAGTCGCCGGAGACCCTGAGTGTCGGGTAATTACTCAACTAGTAC
>NZ_LVEG02000032.1 GCF_001614315.2 Halofilum ochraceum | reverse complement strand
CGCGCCTCTCATAGCCCCCGTCAAGCCCGGTTGGTCGCCATTGTCCAGCCTGTCCTGGACGAGCGGATTCGTGGACCTGTTCCGGGGAAAAGGCGACGGCATCCGCTCGCTGTATTCATGGCTCTTCGGGTGCACGTGTTGCTTCCGAAGTCCGTCCACGAGGTCGACCGACCCTCTCGCATGGGATGTCCACCGCGTGGCATCGAATCAGTCACATCAGGCATCGCCGTTCATGGAGGACTTCCCCCGGGCGGCTCTGGGACTACGTTGGGAGCTCGCGCGGCTCGCAGGCGCGTTGGAGAGTCCGCCCGAAGGAAGCAACCTGGTTGCACCCGTCGCTGGCATCAGCTTGCGATCATGGTCCGGCTCCGTGTCCGTTCGCTTGATGAGACGCCGCGGTGCGGCGCGCTTCAGTTCGCTGGCGTGTGGCCAAACAGGCGGTGTTCATCGAACACCTCGCCCTGGCCGACGTACCACAGCGCCTTGAGCAGCTTGCGCATCAGGGCGGTGATCGCCGGCTTCGTGCGCCCGCCGTCGCGCACGACCTTCGCGCGGTACCACCGCCAGGCCGGGCCCTCATGGCGTAACAGACGCAGTACCGCGAAGTACAGATACTGGCGCACCGCACCGGGCCCGCGCTTGGTAATGCGCAGCTGGCCCACATGCTTGCCGCTGGAGCGCTCGCGCAGATGCAGTCCACCGGCCTTGGCATAGGCGCCGGCGTTCGGATACTGGCGCGGATCGCCCAGCCCCGCGCGCAGCACCGCCGCGCTCATGCGCCCGATCGCCGCCGCCTGGCATGCCACGTCGGGCTCGTCGCCGAGCGCCTCGTGCACGCGGTGCTCCAGCGCCCGGCAGGCGCGGCGCATCGCCAGCAGTTCGCTGGCCAGTTCCCGGCCCTCTTCGGCCTGCGCGTCCAGACAGGGCACGGCAATCGTCGTCGCCGCGCTGTCGAGCAGGGCCTCGACCTTCTCCGCCTCGAGGAAGCGTCCGCCGACGCGCGTGAGCAGCCGCCGCGCCCCATCGCGGTCCGCCACCACCGCCGAGGGCGGGCCATATGTCGACAACAGCTCCAGCAGGCTCGCGCGATCCAGCCCCAGCACCAGCGGCGCCTCCGGCCAGTGGCGCGCCAGCCACGCCTCCAGGCGCGAGTGCGCGCGCTGCGCCCGATCGCGGTACCAGCCCAGGCGCTTCGACCATGCCTGCAACGCCTGCGACACCTCATCGGGCTGTAACCAGCGACGGCTCACCCCTTCCAGATGCAGCCGTGCCATCACGTACGACGACTTCGCGTCGTGCAGACTCGCCACCCCGTCATACAGCTCCGCGGCGTCCGCGACCCGCTTCGCCGGCATCCGGTAGACCGCTACGCCCGCCTGCTGCAGGTGATGGCGAACCGGATCCCCGTAGGTGCCCGTGGGCTCGATCACCGCCTCAACCGGGGCGTCCAGCCCCGCAATCCGCTCCACCACCGCACGGGTGTGTTGCGGATGGCGCCAGCGAAACAGCGCCTGCACCGCGCGATCCCCGTCCATCAGCGTCGCCACGAAGTCATGCTTCGCCGCATCGATCGCCACCACCAGTCGGCCCGCCTGCTCCGACACCGCCGACCAGTCCACCTGCTGAAAATCGATCGTCTTCCAGGTACGCTTACCCATAAGGGGCCACCTCCCATATCCCGGTTGCGTTGATGTGCAAAACCAACCCTACCGGGCTTCGAGGGGCCCCTTCTTCATGTCCGCGGTTATAACTGACTACG
>NZ_LVEG02000031.1 GCF_001614315.2 Halofilum ochraceum | reverse complement strand
TTTGCGCGCAGCGCACGCGCGCGGTTTTCTCAAACACGACCACGGGCCATCTGATCCACGGGTTCCCTTCTTTTTTCGCTTCTCTTCGCGCACCTTGGCGCCCTCCGCGACTTGGCGAGAACCCGAAAACCACGTCCGAAAAAAACCGGCCCACCTCAATCCAGCCCGAAGCGCATCCGGTTCAGGCGAGATGCGGCAGAGCCGCGTACTCATGCGTCTGCATCTCGCGCAGACGGCTGGCGGTGCGCTGGAATTCGAAGGCGAGGCGGTCGCCGGTGTAGAGCGATTCCGGTGCCGCTTCGGCGGAGGCGAACAGGCGGACGTTGCGGTCGTAGAGCGTGTCGATCAGGTTGATGAAGCGGCGGGCGGCGTCGTCGTCGTACGCATCCATGACCGGTACCCGTCGCAGCAGGATCGTGTGGAAGAAGCGCGCGATCTCGAGATAGTCCCTGGAGGAACGCGCCCCGCGGCACAGCGACAGAAAGTCGAACCAGGCGACGCCGTCCGCCCAATAGACCACGGTGATCCGTCGGCCGTTGATGGTCACCCAGTCGCGCTTGCGGCGATTGACGGCGACCGATCGCTCGAAGATGCCGACCAGTTCCATATCCGCCTCGCGGTCGTGCGGAACGATCCAGTGTTTCGCATCGCCGAGATTGCGCAGCCGCCAATCGGTGCCACCGTCGACGGGCACGATTTCGGTGTGGGTCTGCAGCAGTTTGATCGCCGGCAGGAACTGTTCACGCTGCAGGCCGTCGGCGTACAGCCGGTCGGGCGGCACGTTCGAGGTCGTGACCAGCGTCACGCCGCGCGTGAACAGCCCGCGCAGCAGCCCCGCCATCATCATCGCGTCCGTGATGTCGTTGACGTGCATCTCGTCCAGGCAGAGCACGCGCGCACGGGCCGCGAAATGATCCGCGATCTCTTCGAGTGGCGATTCGCGGTCACCGAGTTCGCGCAGCTGCTCATGGACGAGGTACATGAAGCGGTGAAAGTGCAGCCGCAGCTTGTCGTCGAACGGCAGGGCGTCATAGAACAGATCGAAGAGGTGGGTCTTGCCGGTGCCGACGCCGCCGTGAAGATAGATCCCGTGCACCGGTTCGGTGCGGCGGCCGAACGCACGGCCCAGGCGCGCACGCAGTCCAGTGCGCCGCTCGCCGTCGGCGACCAGTCGCGCGTGCAGGTCGTCGAGCCGCTCGATCGCCGCGGCCTGAGCCGGGTCGTGCTCCAGCGTACCGTCGGCCAGCGCCTGCTCATATTGTTGGCGGGGAGACATTCGCTGCCGTGCGTCTGCCGTTGCGGTGGGTCGCGAAAGCGCATGATTGTCGGCCACCGCGGTGCCGGCGGCAACAGTGCCCCGGGGTTCCGTCATAATTGCTCTACGGGGCGTTCCGCGATCCGCAGCAGCCAGTCCCGCACCGTGACCGCCTCCGGGCGCAGCGGCTCTTCACCCGGCCACGCCACATAGAAGGCCTCATCGACCGGCATCGGGACGTGGAACGGCTGCACCAGACGCCCGTCGTGGATGTGGCGCTCGACCAGCGACCAGCGTCCGAGCGCGATCCCTAACCCCTCGCATGCCAGGCGGATCGGCAGGATCGCCGTATCGAAATGCGAACCGCTGCCCGCGTCGACTTCGGCGGCTGCCCCGGCATGATGCAGCCACTCCGCCCAGCCGTTGCGGAACCCGTCGACATGCAGCAGGCGCTCATCCGCGAGGCGGCGCGGATCTCCGCCGAGGCGGTCGGCGATGGAGGGTGCGCAGACCGGTACCAGATACTCCCGGGTCAGGCGCCGGGTTTCCAGCTCCGGCCACTCGTCCGTGCCGTAGCGGACCTCGAGATCGACACCTGTTTCCATGAACTCGGCGTTCCAGATGGTCGAGGTCACGCGCACCTCGACCTCCGGGTGATGGGCATACAAATCGCCCAGCCGCGGCGCCAGCCAGAACTCGCCGAAGCCGGGCGTCGCCCGAATCGTTACCAGTTCGGTCCGGGAATAGCCGAATACCTGCTCGGTCGCGAGGGAGAGCTGCTCGAAGGCGTCGCGCACGACCGGGAGGTACGCCTTGCCGGCCTCGGTGAGCTGGATGCTGCGCGGCAGCCGGTGAAACAGCGGCTCGCCCAGGCGGTCCTCGAGCAGGCGGATCTGCTGGCTGACCGCCGACTGGGTCACGTGCAGTTCCTCGGCGGCCCGGGTGAAGCTCAGGTGGCGCGCCGCGGCCTCGAACGTGCGCAGCCAGCTCGGCGGTGGCAACGGGCGCGGCACGGCGTCTCCTGCGAGGCATTAGTGCAACTAAGCCTAACACGCCGAATTCGTTGTTTGTCGCGCTGTCGGCCACTGCGGACACTGTGCGTCGACGCAATCGATGCACTACCGACCGAACGGAGAAGCGCCGCATGGCAACCAACCGCCCCAACATCCTGTTCATCATGACCGACCAGCTTGGTGCGCCCGTGCTGCCGGCCTACGGCCATCCGGTCGTGAAGACGCCCAACATCGACCGCCTCGTCGAGCGCGGTACGGTGTTCGAGAACTCCTACTGCAACTCGCCACTGTGCTCGACCTCGCGCGTCTCGATGCTCTCCGGCCGGTTACCTTCGGATCTCGACGCCTTCGACAACGCCTCCGAGTTCCCCTCGCAGGTGCCCACCTTCGCGCATTATCTGCGTGCCCATGATTACCGCACCTGCCTGTCCGGCAAGATGCATCTGGTCGGCGCGGACCAGCTGCACGGGTTCGAGGAGCGCCTGACGACCGACTTCTATCCGGTCGACTTCGGCTGGACGCCGGACTGGGAAAAGCCCGAAGAACAGCTCGAGTTCTTCCACACCATGGAGAGCGTCACGCACTCCGGCGTGGTCGCCCGCAGCATGCCGATCGACTATGACGACGAGGCGACCTGGAAATCCGCCCGGTACATGTTCGATGTGAAGCGTGACCAGACGAACAAGACCGATGAACGGCCGTTCTTCCTCTGCACCTCACTGACGCATCCGCACGATCCGTACCTCACCACGCGCGAGTACTACGAGCGCTATGCCGAGGACGAGATCGACATGCCGCACGTGAAGTACCGTCCGGTGGAAGAGCGCGATGCGCACAGCGCGCGCCTGTACTACCACTATGGTATGCACCAGGTGGATCACACGGATGAAGACATCCGCCGTTCGCGGCATGCGTACTACGGCATGATCAGCTACGTCGACGACAAGGTGGGCGAGCTGCTCGATGCGCTCGAGAAGACCGGCCAGGCGGACAACACCA
Organism: Halofilum ochraceum; assembly: GCF_001614315.2. Classification (NCBI taxonomy): domain Bacteria; kingdom Pseudomonadati; phylum Pseudomonadota; class Gammaproteobacteria; order Chromatiales; family Ectothiorhodospiraceae; genus Halofilum; species Halofilum ochraceum. The sequence continues at coordinate 1,031 of NZ_LVEG02000031.1, read as the reverse complement.
TCGTGGTCTTCGCCGCCGACCACGGCGATATGATGGGTGAGCGCGGCATGTGGTACAAGATGAGCATGTACGAGTGGTCCGCCACCGTGCCGTTCATCATCAGTCACCCCGATGTCCCCGGCGGCCAGCGCGCCAAAGGTAATGTCTCGCTGGTGGACCTGTTCCCGACGTTCGTCGAGTTCGCCTCCGGCGAGACCCCCGATCCCGTCATCGCGCCGCACCTCGACGGGCACAGCGTCGTGCCGCTGCTCCACGGCAAAGACCAGGATTGGCCCGATACCGCGTACTCCGAGTACATGGGCGAGGGTGCGGCCGGTCCGGTGCTGATGGTGCGCCGTGGCCCGTACAAGTACGTCTACAGTGATGGTGAGGCGGGGCAGCCGGCCGATCCGCCGCAGCTGTTCGATCTGGACAAGGATCCGGACGAGCTCGAAAACGTCGCCGGTCGCTCCGACTACCGGGAGATCGAGAACGAACTCGCCGACCGCGTGCACAAGCGGTGGAACCCGGACGATCTGCGCCGGCGCGTGCTGGAGACGCAGAAGCGCCGCCGCTTCATCTACAACGCGCTGAGCAAGGGCCGGACCCAGTCCTGGGACTGGGAGCCGCGTTCCGACGCGTCCGACCAGTACATCCGCAATGGCGAGGTCCTGGCCGAACGCGAGGCGCGGGCCCGGCTCGACGAGCAGAATCGCCCAGCCGAGACGTACCAGAAGCGCGCCGCGCAGTCGTAACCGCTTCCCAGAGTCCCGCGGCGACGTCCGCGTCGCCGCGGGGCATACAATGAAAGGAGGAGAACTCCATGATCAAACGCATGATCCGCAAGCCGCACGGCGTGATTGCCGCGGCGCTGATTGCCGTCACCGCATTGCTTCCATTGCGTGCGGGGGCCGCGGAGCCGGTGCGCTTCGCCATCCAGGCCTGGCCGGGCGTGACCGTGAAGACCGAGGTCGCCCGCCAGTTGCTTGAGACGATGGGTTATCCGACCGAGCTGCAGGAACTCGACCCACAGTTCGTCTACCAGGGCATCC
>NZ_LVEG02000030.1 GCF_001614315.2 Halofilum ochraceum | reverse complement strand
CGGTGGGGTGCAGTGCGTAGGCCGGCTTTTGCCGAAGGCAACAGCCGGCGTTCCCGAGGATTCGATGGGGCGGCAACCGCGAACGCTGTCGCCGGCTGGCTCCCTTCGGTCGCAAGCCGGCCTACGGTGGGGTCGCGGGTCAGCTGTTGTCGGTGAGCTGGACGCCCTGGAGGCGGAAGAGGATGCGCTGGGCGATGTCTTCGCGCATGTTCTCGATCAGGCGCTGTTCCTGCTCGTTGGTCGTGAGGACGGTGCTGGCGTTGTAATCGTAGCTGCGGTTTGCGCGGTAGGTGGTCGGGGCGATGAGGATGCGGCGGCTCTTGTCGTCGCTGCCTTTGGCGGTGAGCTGCCAGCGGACTTCGTAACGGACCTCGTATTCGTCGACCTTGCCGTTGAAGTCGACCGAGATCACGCGACGGCTGTCGCCCTCTTTCAGGATTTCGAGATCGGAGGCGGCGGGGCCTTCGCTCGATTGGGCGAGCGCATTGCTGCGGCGCAGGTTGGTGCGCAGTTCCTCGGCGACGCTGCCGCCGGCGACGGCGATGGGGGTAATGCCCGGCGGCAGGTTGTAGCTGCCGCGGAGTTTCCAGCCGCAGGCGGTGAGGGTGGCGGCGAGGAGGACGACCGCGGCCACGCGCAGGGGGTGGTTTGGTCGTGTTCTCGGGCTCTGGGTTGCCGCGTTCCGTGTTCGCGCACTCTGCGTTCCGGGGCGCTGCGTTCCGGGGCGCTGTAGGTCGGGCTTTAGCCCGACAAAGCACTTGCACGGCGCAAACAGGTTCCCCGCCCCGGTATTCCCCCCGACACCGCGCGGGCAATCCGGTGTCGGGCTGTAAGCCCGACCTACGGAGTATTTTTGCGCCGTGCCTTCGGCTTGTCGGGCTGAAGCCCGACCTACGGGGGCGCAGCCGCCTGGGTCACGGGCGGCGGCACTCTGGCCGGCGAAATCGCTTTCGGCCGGGGGCTGGCGGGTGGTGGTCATGGAGTCAGCCTAGCACCACGTTGACCAGTTTGCCGGGGACGACGATGACTTTGCGGATGGTCTTGCCCTCGGTGTGGCGCTGGACGTTGTCGGCGGCGAGCGCGGTTTCGCGGATGGCCTCTTCGCTGGCGTCGGCCGCGACGGAGACGCGGTCGCGGAGTTTGCCGTTGACCTGGACCACGAGTTCGACGGTATCGCGCACCAGCGCCCCTTCGTCGACCTCCGGCCAGGCTTTTTCGGCGACGCTCTCTTCGTAGCCGAGTTCGTGCCACAGGCTGTTGGCGATGTGCGGGACGATCGGCGCCAGCATGAGCACGACGTGTTCCAGCACTTCGCGCGTGACGGCGTGACCGGCGGCGGTGCCGTCGTTGGCAGTGCCGAGCTCGTTCATGAGCTCCATGACGGCGGCGACGGCGGTGTTGAAGGTATAGCGCCGGCCCATGTCGTCGGTGACCTTCGCCAGCGTCTCGTGGAGCTTGCGGCGCAGGGCCTTGTGGGTGTCGTTGAGGTGCTCCGGCGCGCGGGCCGATGCGTCGACCGGGCCGGCCTGCAGGTGATCGTGTACCGCTTTCCACAAGCGCTTGAGGAAGCGGTGGGCGCCGTCGACGCCGGCGTCGCTCCATTCCAGCGTCTGCTCCGGCGGCGCCGCAAACATGATGAACAGGCGCACGGTGTCCGCGCCGACCGTGTCGATCATCTCCTGCGGGTCGACGGTGTTGCCCTTGGACTTGGACATCTTGGCGCCGTCTTTCAGCACCATGCCCTGGGTGAGCAGGTTGGTGAACGGCTCGTCCGAGTTCACCAGGCCCTCGTCGCGCATCACCTTGTGGAAGAAGCGCGCATAGAGCAGATGCAGGATGGCGTGCTCGATGCCGCCGATGTACTGGTCGACCGGCATCCAGTAGTTGACGCGATCATCGACCATGGCCTGATCGTTGTCGGCGCAGGCGTAGCGCGAGAAGTACCAGGACGATTCGAAGAAGGTGTCGAAGGTGTCCGTGTCGCGGTGCGCGGCCTTGCCGCATTGCGGGCACTCGGTCTCGTAGAACGAGGGGTCCTGCTTGAGCACGGAGCCGCCGCTCTTCGGGAGTTCGATGTCTTCCGGCAGCGTGACCGGCAGGTCCTTGGCGGGGACCGGCACGGGGCCGCAGGCGTCGCAGTGGATGACGGGGATGGGCGCGCCCCAGTAGCGCTGGCGCGAGACGCCCCAGTCGCGCAGGCGCCACTGGGTCTGGATCTCGCCGCGCCCGTCGGCGGCGAGATCGGCGGCGATGCGATCGAAGGCCTCTTCGGTGGTGAGTCCGTCGTAGTCGCCGGAGTTCACGACGCGGCCATAGTCGGTGTAGGCCGCGTCGGTGACATCGACGTGCGCGCCGTCGGCGGCGTCGATGACCTGTTTGATCGGCAGGCCGTACTTGCGGGCGAAGGCGTGGTCGCGGTCGTCGTGGCCGGGCACGGCCATGATCGCGCCGGTGCCGTAGGCCATCAGCACGAAGTTGGCGACATAGATCGGCAGGCGGTCGCCGGTGATCGGGTGGATCGCCTCCTGCCCGAGCGGCATACCCTTCTTTTCCTGCGTCTCGAGATCGGCCTCGGAGGTGGTGCCGTGGCGGCACTCATCGACGAAGGCCTTGAGGTCCGCGTCGTGTTCGGCGGCGGCGAGCGCCAGCGGGTGCTCGGCGGCGACGGCCATGTAGGTGGAGCCGAGCAGCGTGTCCGGGCGCGTCGTGAACACCTCGAGCGGCTCGGCGGCCTCGGCGGCGACGTCGAAGCGGATCTGCACGCCGCGCGACTTGCCGATCCAGTTGCGCTGCATGGTGCGCACGGCATCCGGCCAGCCGGGCATGCGGTCGAGTTCGTCGAGCAGTTCCTCGGCGTAATCGGTGATGCGCAGGAACCACTGCGGGATCTCGCGGCGCTCGACGGTCGCGCCGGAGCGCCAGCCCTTGCCGTCGATGACCTGCTCGTTGGCGAGCACGGTCTGGTCGACCGGGTCCCAGTTGACGACGGCGCTCTTGCGGTAGACGAGGCCCTTCTCCAGCAGGCGCGTGAAGAACCACTGCTCCCAGCGGTAGTAGGACGGATCGCAGGTGGCGACCTCGCGCGACCAGTCGTAGGCGAAGCCGAGGCGTTTGAGCTGGCCGCGCATGTATTCGATGTTCTCGCGCGTCCACTGGGCCGGCGGTACGTTGTTCTGCATCGCCGCGTTCTCGGCCGGCAGGCCGAAGGCGTCCCAGCCCATCGGCTGCAGGACGTTGTAGCCGCGCATGCGCATGTAGCGGGTAATGACGTCGCCGATGGTGTAGTTGCGCACGTGGCCGACATGCAGCCGCCCAGAGGGGTACGGGAACATCGACAGGCAGTAGAACTTCTCCCGCGAAGGGTCTTCCGTCACCCGGAAACTGTCGCGTCGGGCCCATTCGTCATGCGCGGCACGCTCGATTGCGTGGGGGTCGTAGTTCGCTTCCATCGGGTTTTGTCGCCTGTCTGGCCCGTCAGCGGGCGGTGTGCGGTCGGTGCGGTGAGCGCGACATCATAAACTACCCGGGCGGGTGCTCAAACGGGAGGGGGCTGAGGGCGAAGGGCGAAGGGCGAAGGGCGAAGGGCCAAGGGCCAAGGGCCAAGGGCCAAGGGCCAAGGATCGTAGGCCGGCTTTTGCCGAAGGCAACAGCCGGCATGTACCTGCACGAGGTCGATACCTCGTCCGCCGGCTGGCTCCCTTCGGTCGCAAGCCGGCCTACGGTGCTTGGCATTTCCTGCTCGCGAATGCCGGTACAACGCCGTTTGCGGGCGCTACAATGGCGTTGGGAAGCCAACCGATTCCGACCGGAGAAACGCCCATGGCCGACGACCGCAAGACCCACGAGGACGTGACCAGCCCGCACCTTGTCCGCGCCTACCGCCGCATGCTCGAGCGCGCCCGCGAGATCCTGGAGAACGAGACGCGTCCGTCGCTCAAGGATGCGGTCGACCGCGCCCGCACGAGCACGGTGGAACTCGGTGAGGTGACGCGCGAGGAAGCGGACCAGGTCGCCGGTTACCTCAAGCGCGACCTGCACGACGCCGGCGATTACCTCTCGCGCACGGGCCGCGAGCTGCGTGAATGGGCGCAGATCGATCTGTCGATGGTCGAGCACGGTCTGGTGGATCTGTTCGTGCGCGCCGCCGACCGCACGCGCCTCGAGATGGAGGCCTTTAACCGCGAGCTCAAATCGGGCCCGCTGTACCGCAGCGGCGAGATGACCGGCCCCGGGACACTGCGCTGCGGCAATTGCGGGCAGTTGATGCATTTCCACGAACCGGGCCACATCCCGCCCTGCCCCAAGTGCCACAAGACGGAGTTCCGGCGGCATACCGACGAGAGTGAGTGAGGCGGCAGGGCCAAGGGCCAAGGGCCAAGGGCCAAGGGCCAAGGGCCAAGGGCCAAGGGCCAAGGGCCAAGGAGTCAGTGTAGCCAACG
>NZ_LVEG02000029.1 GCF_001614315.2 Halofilum ochraceum | reverse complement strand
CCTCGGTCTCGCCGGTAGTGGGCTGCTGCCTAAACCGCGGCTGCAGCCGGCGGATCCAGCGCGCAATGCGCCATGCGTGGTTGACCACGACCATGTTGAGGCCGATCAGCAGCAGGAAGCTGGCGAACAGCCACACCGAGCCGATGCCGAGCTGCCAGGCGCCGATGCCGATGATCCCCGTCAGGGCGGTCAGGCCCATCGCCAGCCAGGTGGTACCGGTCTGCGACAGGCCGGCGCGCTGCATGATGTGATGCAGGTGTTCGCGGTCCGGGCTCATGGGGTGGCGGCCCTTGAGGATGCGGCGCGTCATGATGACCACGGTATCCACCACGGGGAGGCCGAGGATCCACGCGATGGCCATGGGCGGTATGCCGGTGCCGCGCTGGAAGGTGATGTCGATCGCGAACCAGGCGACGGCGACGCCGAGCATCATGCTCTCGGAATCCCCATGAAGAACCGCGGCCGGTCCCCGCGCACGCCCGGAAAGTTGTAGATGAGGAAGCCGAGCATGAGGCCGGGGCCGATGGCGGCCGCGCCGGCCCGTGGGAGCTGCATCCGGACGAGGGGCTACGGGCGGCGAATCAAGGGGTACGGTCACTGCTCTCAGCGTCAGGCGTCCTAGACGATGCGTTCGAGGTTGTCGGGGGTACGGTCAAGCGTGCGCGCGCTGGTGGGGAACCCTATCTGCTCGAGGTCCGTGCGCGCTACTCGTGGCCCGTCGTATTCAGTGTTCCCTGCGGCGGTCGTTGGGGCAGTTCTTGCCGGTGCTGGCGGAGGCCGGGTGGGTCCCTGATTTCGTCATGTTCTGCGGTTGCCGGAACCGCGGCTGAAGTCTGCGGATCCAGCGGGCGATGCGCCATGCGTGGTTGACCACGATCATGTTGAGGCCGATCAGCAGCAGGAAGCTGGCGAACAGCCACACCGAGTCGATGCCGAGCTGCCAGGCGCCGATGCCGATGAGCCCCGTCAGGGCGGTCAGGCCCATCGCCAGCCAGGTAGTCCCGGTCTGCGACAGGCCGGCGCGCTGCATGATGTGATGCAGGTGCTCGCGGTCCGGGCTCATGGGGTGACGGCCCTTGAGGATGCGGCGCGTCATGATGACCACGGTGTCCACCACCGGCAGGGCGAGGATCCAGGCGATGGCCATGGGCGGGATGCCGGTGCCGCGCTGGAAGGTGATGTCGATCGCGAACCAGGCGACGGCGACGCCGAGCATCATGCTCCCGGAATCCCCCATGAAGATCCGCGGCCGTTTGCCGCGCACGCCCGGGAAGTTGTAGGCGAGGAAGCCGAGCAGGGCGCCGAGCATGAGGCCGGGGCCGATGGCGGCGGCGGGCGCGCCGCCGATGAGGGCGACCAGCGCGAGCGCACCGAGCATTACGGCGACCACGCCGCCGGCGAGGCCGTCGAGGCCGTCGAGCATGTTGATGGCGTTGATCAGTCCGACCACGCACAGGACCGTGAACGGCGCGTTCCAGCCGCCGAGGGCGACGCGGCCGTCGCCGGTGATGGCGCCGAGGTGGTCAATGGTCAGGTCGTTGAAGTAAATCAGGATCAGCGCGGCGCCGATCTGCAGCGCGAACTTGAGGCCGGCGCTCAGGCCGTGGCGGTCGTCGACGACGCCGGTGACGCAGAGCAGCGCCATGGCGACGAGCAGGCCCTGGTAGTGCACGGACCAGGCGCCGCTCGCCAGCAGCATGGCGGCGAAGGCGAGTGCCATCGCGGGGCCGCCGGCCAGCGGGATGGCGCCGTCGTGGAGTTTGCGGTGATCGGGGGTGTCGACGAGGCCCACGCGCGTTATGGGGCCGTGCAGGACGGCGACCAGGCCGGCCGCGACCAGCGGCGTGCCGGCGAGGGTGAGGAGCTGGACGATGTCCGTTGTGAGTCCTTCCATGGTGGTCGCCGTGGCCTGTTGTGGTCGTGGGTTATGGGTTGAGCGCGTCGGATTCAGCGCGCGTTATGAATCGTATCATGCATTGATAATGCCAGTAATAACCCGAGTGGGTGATGCATCGATGCGGGCGCTGTGCGGGGATTCTCGCATCGATTGGGGTGTGGGGGATCGGTCGGGTGTTGTTGGATCTTTGACGGTGGGTTGTCGGGTGTCGCTTCGCTCGACCCAACCTACGGGGTTGCGGGGAGCGGGTCGCATCGCGGCGGCTTGTCAGGAGCATAGCGCGCGGGCACGATCCGTCTGCGGATGATGCCATCCCGTCGCTGCTCACCAGCGCGACCCTTCATGTCTCCCGGGAGAACTATGCACACGAAAACAGGAAATGGCTCTGCGTATCGCCGTGCGGGCGAACGATCGATGTGCGCCAGCCGGCTTGCACGGGCCTGTGGTTGGGCGGGTGCCGTGCTGGTGGCGATCGTTGTGTCGGCCTGTGGCGGTGGCGGCGGCGGCAGCGGCAGCTCATCGGGGGGTGAAGGCAGTGGCAGCAACGCGATCGGCCTCGAGGCGAACGGGGTCGATCGGGCCAGCTATCTCGCGCTCTCGGGCCAGGTCAACGAAGACGGCCAGGCCACCCGGATAACGCCCGAGGCACCGGACACCATGCTCTCGTTCCTGCTGCGCAGCGCGCATGCGGTCGTGCCGGCGACCAATAACATCCTGGCGTACGACCGCAACGGCGAGCCGATCGAGAATCCGCTGTCGACGGACGTCAGCGTGCTGATTTCCGAGGTGGCCGAGGGGCCGGCCGGTGAGTACATCTACCTCGCCATCCAGGATCGGCATAACCGCAGTTACTTTACGGATTACGCGGCGCTTACGGGGCCACGGTGTACGCTGTACCGGATCAGCAAGGCCAGTGAGGACGTCTCCTGCCTCATGACGCATGAGCAGTACGATCCCTACATCTCCACGGCGAATGCCAAGCTGGCGGATAACAGCTCCGAGTCGTTCATCAAGTTTGATGAGGCCGGCAACGGTTATTTTATTGCCTTCGACCAGCAGAGCCCGTACGGCCTGGGCGGGACCGAGAAGCAACGGCTCGTGAAGGTGTCTACCGATGGCGCGGTAACGACCGTTCGCGATCCCGGCGGCTACAACGCGCGGGCCCTCGTGTATGCGCGCAACGGGAAGCTTTTCTTCACCGAGGATGAGTTTTATTCAGATGTCCCGGAAGGCGAGGAACAGGAGATCCGGGCCTGGCTGTTTGATCCCGCGGCAGGGGAATTCGAGTCGGTGGATGCGCCGAGCGCGATCAACAGAGTCGCGAGTTCGGTCGGACGCTCCGTGTTCTGGTCAACTGGCCCGGAACTCTTTCGTCTCGACCAGGAGAATGCGGCGTTCGAGCGCATCCTGACGAGCAGCGACCACATCACGGCGCTGCATCGCAGTCCTTCCGGTGAGGTGTTCGCGCAGCAGGGCGATGGTCGTATCTGGTCGGTCGCCAAGGCGACGCCTACGGTCATTGCGGATGTCGGGCGCGTGCCATACGAGCCCGGGCATCCGCGTGAGAGTCCGAGCGCGGATGAGGCCTCGAATTTCACCTATCCGTTCATCGCGTCATCGGAGCGCTGGCTGCTGTCGCGGGGGAGCACCGATGCCGGGGATCCGACCGTGTGCGTCGTCGATCTGCGTGATTACGGGCAGACCTGCGATGACAGCCAGCTCGACGCCTACGATCCCATGGTCCATACCCTGGCGGTCATCGCGGATCGCGGCTATGCGTATTTCACGCACAATGGCGTGTTCCAGCAGGCGCGGCTGGCGTTGCCGGGCTATATCGATACGCCCTCCAGCAACGCGACGATTACCGAGTCCCGGGTCGGGGACGGGAGTGCTGTCGCGACGGTGGCGCTGCGGCCCCCGATCAGCGCGAGTGGGGCGCTCGATACCGTGGAGGTGACATCGACGACCGCTACTCGGGAGGCCGATGGCGAGCAGTGGACGGAGCTGTATTTCGATTTCTCGGCGCCGGTTCAGAACCTCCGGTTCGATGAGCTGGCCCTGGTCGAGGACGATTCGGCGCGCGCTGCGCACTTCAGTCTGGCGGACGGCGGCACACGCCTGGTGGCGACTTTCCCGGAAGCCGGCGCGGCGAGCCCCCGGTTGCTCGAGCCGGCGAACCCGCAGACCTTCACGCTGGAACTCCCGCCCTCGGTGCGGCTGCCCGGGCAGACTTTCGTGTCGGATTTCGGGAGCCGGAGTGTCGATGTGACCGTCCAGCCGTGATGCGGCTGGGCGGGGCTTCCCGAACGGTTTAAATATCTTCCTGATCGGGAATATTCTGTTTGCCGTAAATCCTGGGAGAGGCTATATTACCGATCGGTACAATTTCTGCGGTGATGCCGCGTAAAAGGCATAAATATGCCCGATCGGGAAGATGTTATTCATGACGCCGCCGAACTGGGGCGCGCCATCCGCGCCCGGCGCAAGGCGCTCGCTGTGGATCAGGCCGAACTGGCCGGGTTCGCGGGTTCCGGGCCCCGGTTTCTGTCCGAGCTCGAACGCGGCAAACCGACCGCACGGATCGGCAAGGTCCTCGCCGTGCTTGATGCCCTTGGGCTTGAGATCACGATCCGCCCGAAACGGCGTCGTTCCGATGACGGCTGAGTCCCTCGAGGTCTGGCTCGAAGGCCGCCGGGCCGGGCAGCTTGCCGTTGCTGGCGGGACGCTCGTGTTCACCTACGCCGCGGACTATCAGGCGGATCCGCATGCCACCCCGCTCTCGCTGTCGATGCCGCTCGATGGCCCGGCGTGCCATGAGGGCGGGCCGGCGCACCTGTTTTTTGCGGGATTGCTGCCCGAGGGGCGCGTGCTCGAGTACGTCGCCAGGCAGCATCGGATCTCCGAGTCGAACGTGTTCGGGCTGCTGGAGGCCATCGGGGGTGACTGCGCCGGGGCCGTCAGCGTGATCCCCGCGGATACGGAAGGAGATGGAGCGTCGCCGTACCACGAGCCGATGGATGCCCGGACGCTGGCGAAGTTGTTGGCGGAGCTGCCGCGTTGGCCGGTGCGCCCGGACCATGGGGGCATCCGGCTGTCACTCGCGGGGGCGCAGAACAAGCTGCCCGTGGCTTTTCATGACGGCGACTATGCGCTGCCGCATGGTGCGGCCGCATCGACCCATATCCTCAAACCGGCGATGGCGGTTCACGAGGACTTCGCGTGGGCGACCGTGGAGAATGAGGCCTTCTGCCTCGCGCTTGCCCGCCGTGTGGGTCTGCCGGTGCCGCGCAGCGGGATCGTGGACCTCGGCGGGCCGGTGCTGATGCTGGCGCGTTACGATCGGGTCTGGGGCGACGACGCAGCCGGTCATGCGGGCTTCTCCTCGGTTCGCCGCGTCCACCAGGAGGATTTCTGCCAGGCGATGGCGCTGCCCCCGAGTGCGAAGTACGAGAACGAGGGTGGTCCGGGGTTTGCCGCGTGCGTGGAGTGCGTGCGGCGGCATGCGGATGTGCCGGTCCGGGATGGTGGTGCGCTGCTGCGCTGGCTGGTCTTCAATTACCTGATCGGCAACGCCGACGCCCACGCCAAAAACCTTTCTTTCCTGCTGCGCGGGGCGGGCGTCGAACTCGCGCCGTTTTATGATCTGATGTCGACTGCGGTGTATCCCGATCATGCCGGCAACATGGCGATGAAGATCGGCGGTCAATACGACCCCGCGTGGCTGGTCCGGGCCGAGTACTGGAAGCGGGGCGCCGAGGATGCCGGTGTTCGCTGGCCGTCACTGCGACGCACGCTGACGGAGATGGCTACAGCCGTCGCCACGCATGCGCCATCGGCACGGGCGGAGGTAGAGGATCAGGTGGGCGCGCCGGTCGATCTCCTGGGCGCGATCAGTGACGAGGTGATCGCGCGTAATGCCGATCGGTTGATCGCGTTGACCGGGTGACGGGGCGCGCCCCGCCACCCGGGAAACCCGACGCGTGCAGGTCGAATCGCTCGCCCAACGACATCCATCGCCGGCGTGTCGGCGGCCCGCTCGTCAGTGGATCCACCCCTTCCAGCGATACCAGGCCATGCCCACGTATTCATGCAACGCCCGGCTGGTCTGCCAGAAGGCCTCGCTGCCCGGGAGCCACGGATGGGTGCCGGCCTCCGGGCTTTCCACGACCTCGAAGTCCGTCGGAGCCGGGAAGGCGCGCACCTGCGCGGAGCGGAAGGTCGCCATGGCCCGCGGCATGTGCAGGGCGGAGGTGATGAGCAAAACCCGCCCGAGTTCCTCGCGTTCGACGATCTCCCCGACGATCTGCGCGTCCGTGTAGGTCCGCAGGCTGCGCCCCGGCGCGATGATGGCGTCCGCCGGCACGCCGAACGCCTGCAGCACCTCGGCGCCCGCCGCGGCGGCGGTCTGGCCCTGGTCGGTGTAGGGGCGCATGCCGGTGGTGATGATCAGCGGCGCCTTGCCGGCCGCATAGAGCTGCGCGCCGAACCAGATCCGGTCCGCGCCGTGGCCGAGGTTGGGCCCGATGCGAGGCGGTGCCTGCGGGCTGACGCCCCCGCCGAGCACGACGATGGCGTCGGCGTCCGGGATGCGGTCGATGGCGGTGGGCTTGTACTGGCGCTCGAGCGAGTACATCAGCTTCTGCGCCACGAACGGCGTGGCCAGCAGCCAGGTGCCGACCAGGGCGATCAGGAGGAGGAAGATCGCTGTCCATCGCCGACGGAAGAACAGCAGCACGATGGCGAGGGCCAGCAGGGCGAGGGTGAGCGTGAGCGGATGCGCGAGGTGCTGGAGCATGGGGCCGATTCCCTTGGCAGCGCCCGGGGCATGCGGCCCCGATTTTGACGATGGTGCGCATGATAACGCGGGTTGAGGGTTGGTGCTTGTTGCGGGGGTGATGGGTGGTCTTTTTGGCTCGGGGATCCGGGTGACGGGCTTTTTCGGTGCCTCTTTGGTATTGAGGTGCAGTGCGGGTACGTTCGCGAGCAAGCTCGCTCCTACAGGTTATGGTGGCGTGGTGATGGCTGTCGGGTGCCTGGTGGGCTGAGTGGCCTTGGTTGTCGGCCTGGCGCTGCGGGGATCACCGCGCTATCGATATCCGATCGTGCGCATAATCGACGAGCCTCGGGAAGATCACTTTCATGACCGTCAGGACTTACGACTGGGCTACTCTGAGCCATGACGCTTTATCCGGACTGGACTTGTCCGGTGCGGTGGCGGTGTTGCCGCTCGGCGCGACCGAGCAGCACGGGGCGCATCTGCCGCTCTCCACGGATACCGACCTCGCCGAGGGCCTGTTCGACGCGGCGCTGGAACGGCTGACGGCTGAGGTCACGGTTCTGCGCCTGCCGGCCATCGCCATCGGCGCCAGCGCGGAACACGCGGATCGCGCCGGCACGCTGTCCGTGCCGGCGGAGACCCTCGCGCAGACCCTGCGCTCGATCGGTGCCGGGGTGGCCGCTGCCGGGGTGCGGCGTCTGGTGCTGCTGAACGCGCACGGCGGCAACCTCGCCGCGATGGACATCGCCGCGCTGGATCTGCGGCAGGCGCACGGGATGTTCGTGGTGAAGCTGCATTACCCACGGCTGCAGATCGGCCCCGTCGATCTCCCGGCGGCGGAGCTTGCGCAGGGCATCCATGGCGGGGCGGTGGAGACGGCGATGATGCTGCATCTGCACCCCGGGCGCGTGGATCGGGCGGCGTTCCCGGCGGTGGATGCGCCTGCACCGGGTATCACGGCGAGCCCCGGGCGCGTCGCGCCGAATGGCGAAGCGCCCTGGGCCTGGCTGGCCGGTGATCTCGACGCCTCCGGCATCGCCGGCGATCCGCGGCTGGCCGATGCCGCTCTCGGTGAGCGGCTCGTGACGGGGTATGGGGCGGCGATCGCCGATGTCCTCACCGAAATCGCCTCCATGGACTGGCCCACTGACGGGTGATCCTCCGGGCCCGCGTTACCCGCCGATGAGCGCGGGCCCGTTTTCGCGAGACGAACGCGCGTTTGATGGGCTGTGGCGCGAGGGTCCCTGGCCAACGCGCCGACCGCTGAAAATCGGTGCGGGTACGATCGCGAGCAAGCTCGCTCCTACAATCGATTCCGGGAGGCTTTTACCGGCGCCTTTGCGTTGTGGCTATGTCGATTCCGGTGATTCGCTATCCTTGTGGTGGTCAGGGCATTTCCCGCCCGGCCTGCCCATCCCTGTAGGAGCGGGCTTGCCCGCGAACGTACCCGCACCCCGTTTCGGGATCGGGAGCGCAGGCAATACACCACGCCGGATACGGCGCCTCGTCGTAACGGCGGTACAGGTTTCCGTGATTCGCTATCCTTGTGATGGTCAGGGCACTTCCCGTACGGCCTGGCGGCATGGCCTGCCCATTCCTGTAGGAGCGAGCTTGCTCGCGAACGTACCCGCACCGCGTTTCGGGACCGCGAGCGCAGGCAATACACCACACCCGATAACCGCATGATTCCGGGTGCATCGAATCCCCCGGACCGATCGAACGTGAAGGACATGCCGCGCAGACGGAGTCGAAATCGATGAGCGGAGTGGATGCGGCGACGGCATGGTCGCTGGTGCGCGAGGCGTTGCGGGTGTGCCCTGGGCAGCGCCGGGCGATCACGGTCTGCACCGGCGATGCCTCCCTCGAGGTGGCACCAGGCGGCGCCTGGTCCGCGGCGCCTTCACCGGACGACGCCGCCGCGATGATGTTCGATCTCTACCTGCCGCTGTGCGCGACGCCTGGCGAGTCGCTCGTCGTCGCGCAGATGGGCCAGAGCTTGGACGGCTATGTCGCGACCGCGGATGGCGATTCCTGTTACGTGACCGGGGAAGCCGACCGCGCCCACCTGCATTGCCTGCGGGCACTGGTGGATGCGGTGATCGTCGGTGCCGGGACGGTGTCGGCGGATGATCCGCGCCTGACCGTGCGGGCGGTCGAGGGCGAACAGCCGGTGCGGGTGGTGCTGGCCCGCAACGGCGCCCTCGATCCGGCTGCGCATGTGCTGGTGGACGGCGCCGGACCGACGCTCGTGGTGCACGCCGAGGATGCGCGTCCGGTGAAAGGTGACGGCCTGGCCCTGGCGACCGATGCCGAGGGTTTTTTCGCCCCGCATACCTTGCTTCAGGCACTCGCGGCGCGCGGGTTGCGGCGGGTGCTGGTCGAAGGCGGCGGGCGCACCGTCTCGCGCTTCCTCTGCGCCGGGGCGCTGGACCGGGCGCACGTTACCATCGCCCCCCTGCTCATCGGCGCCGGCCGCCGCGGCATCGATCTCCCGCCGGCAACGTCGATCGGCCATGCCCTGCGCCCGCCGGCGCGCCGCTTCCTGCTCGGCGAGGATGTGCTGTTTGATCTGGATCTGCGTTCGGGGTAGATGCTCGTAACGCGCGCATTCGCCTCCGGCGAAGACGCGCCTACGCAATCCGTATAGCCGATGTACCGTAGGCGCGTTTTCGCGAAGCGAACGCGCGCAGCGTCCCGCCAGAAGCATTCATCCTGGAAGTAGGCCGGCCTTGCCCGCCATCGGCAATGCGGCGTGGTGGCCACCGCGATCGTGCGCCGGGCAATGCCGGCGTTCGACGCACCCCATGAATAGCGGCGCGTAGACCCGCCATGCGCGCATTCGCCTTCGGCGAAGACGCGCCTACGAAATTCGGATAGCCGATGTA
>NZ_LVEG02000028.1 GCF_001614315.2 Halofilum ochraceum | reverse complement strand
TGGCGGTCACGCCAGAGTGTGGACCCTCGGGCGCAGAGTGTGTGCGGACGTGTGGTCGCGCGCAGCGCGTCCACCGGCCGTGCACACGTCCCGAAGGGCTGTGCCCGAAGTCCACACGGCGGCAGTCCCAGGCCGTTCGAGGCTCCGCCTCGAGCTCCGCGGTTCGCCAGCGGGTCGAACCCTGCGCCCGGTGGGGCGCAGGGTTCCTCGGTAGCGTGGGATCGTCGGCTCCATCAAGCCGCTACGGTCGGAACCCACGGACGGCCTGCCGGCCGTCTGCGGGGCCCCACGACCTCCGGGCTTGATTGCTCCTCCTCGTGTGTAGCGGCGGGGTTTTAACCGACCCTTGGAGCGGAGCCAGTGCCGAGTCGACCGCGCGCGAGTCAGTCTGCGGCGCGCCGCTAATGCGCCGGCGGATCTCTTCGACATGACTCGGGTTGTCCGGGTCGAAATCGACGCCAAATGCCCGCTGGATCGCGCGGTTGCATTCGTAATGCTCGATCGAGATCACTCGATCCGTCTGCTCGAAGAAGAAACTGTCTGCCGGGTCTGCCATATCCCCTCCAGTTAGCTGTGAATGGCGTTTGGGGGAAGCCGACTTCCCCCCTTTCTTGGTCCGAGATCGGCCCCCATAGACGGGTTGCAGCGGGCCGGTTATTCCGGGGGCCTGCTCGAGCGCACGGGTTCTCCGGTCGCATCGGTGACCAGGCGATCGATCTCCGCGCGCAGCGCCGTCGCTGCGAGGTGGCGCTGGGATTTGATGTGCCTGTTCTCTGCAAGCCATTTAAGCGCAGCCCGGTAGTCCTCGGGCAGCGGCGCGAGGACATTGCGCTCGATGTCCAGGCGGAGCGCGGGGTCGCGCCAGGGCAGGTCGCCGGTTTCTGCCGGCGACGGCCGGCTCGCCATATCCGCGCCGCCGGCGAAGGCCGCAATCGCCTGGGGATCCGGGGCCTGCTGGTTACGTCGCTTCGGCATAGGTCTCCCCCCACGCGTCTTTATACAGAGTTTGGAGTTCGTCGATCGCGCGCTGGTCCGGACGCGGCGTCTCGAGGATCGACAGGCCGTCCTCGGCGCTGCGGCGCCAGGTCACGCGCTCGCGGATCAGCGATCGTGTGAGCATGAATTGCGGGTAGTCACCGACGAAATCGCGAGCTTCCCTCCATTCGCGCATCGTCGGGTGCGTGGGAACGCGCGTGAGCACGACCCAGGAGTCGAAGTGGATGCCACGGTTTTGCGCCTCGTCGACGATTGGCGCCAAGACGTCGAGCGTCTCGAGGTCGAACTGGCTCGCTTGCAGCGGCACGAGAAACAGGTCGCTGACGCTGACGGCTTGGCGGAGCTCGTGCGTGTCGCGGCCGCCGGAGTCGACCACCAGGTCGTATTCCTCGCCGAGCTCGTAGAGCGTGCGCCAGATGCCGTCGCCGGTGAGATGGCGCGCGGGCACCGGCCGCGCGTCGCCGTGTTCGTCCGCGCGAATGCGCGACCAGCGCACGCTGGTCTGCTGGTGATCGGTGTCGATCAGCATGACCGGACGGCCCGCGCGAGCGCGCATCGTGGCGAGGTTGACCGCGAGCGTGCTCTTGCCCGTGCCGCCCTTGGTCCCGCCGAGTGTGATGACCATCGATCCCTCCCATTCTCGGGTCGAGTTATATAATAGCATAATATTTAATACTGTAAAATACTATATAATATAACTTCTTCTTTCTGTATTGTGTATTGTATTACGTATCGTATTTTGATATTATACAAAATACACAATACAGGAGTAGGACCATGAGTCGCACCGGGATCACTTACGACGACGTCGCCGCGGCTGCTGATGCCCTCGTTTCCGAGGGCGAGCGCCCGGCGATCGAGCGCATTCGCACACGTCTCGGCACCGGTAGCCCGAATACGATCCATAAGCACCTGCGGAGCTGGCGCGAAAGCCAGGCACCGGCCGAGCGCCCAGCGCCTCAACTGTCGCAAGAGCTGGCTGGTGAGATCTCGAAAGAGATCGAGCGCCAGGCGGCCGCCGCTCGCTCCGAAGCAGAGGCAGCGGCCCAAGAAGCCCGGGCAGAGGCCGATTCGCTGGCGGAATCAGGGGAGCAGCTGGAGAAGGAGCGCGATGAAGCGCTCGAGGCCGCGGCCGCGCGCGAGTCCGAGCGTGACGATGCGCTTGCCCGGGCCGAGCACGCTGATTCAGAGCTCGAGCGGGTTCGTGGTGAGCTCGATCGCGAGCGCCAGGCCGGTGAGCAGGCGCGCGCTGAGCTCGCGGAGGCTCGGAACCGGATCCAGACGCTTGAAGAGCAGCGCGACGAGATCCGCAGCGAGCGTGATCAGGCCCGCAGCGAACTGGAGACCATGCGCGGTGAGCGCGACGCCGCATCGCGCGAGCAGGCGCGGCTCGAGGATCGAGTGAGCGCGCTGCAGGAGCAGCGCGATGATTTGAAAACTGAGGTTTCCAGTCTGCGGGAGAACTTGGAGTCAGTTCGCGGTGAGCGTGACACCGCGGCCCGCGAGCAAGCGCGGCTGCAAGAGCAGGTGGCGGCAAAAGAAGAGGCGCGCTCGACCGAGCGCGAACGGAGGGAAGCGGCTGAAGCGCGCGCAGAGCGGGCAGACGCCCGTGCCGAGCGGGCTGAATCGCGGCTGCTAAAGGCCGATGAAGGTGAGGCCAGCAAAAGTCCTACTGGCGAGTGACCCGGGTTTTCCTGTGCACGGGCATCGTCTATAGTGATTGTGAGTCATGCGTTTGTAAGCAAGTCGTGCCCATGTCTGACACTGCCACCCCTTCGGGGTGCAGCGTCGACAAGGGCAGACTTGCCAGAGGGGGCTACGCCCCCTCGTGGACTCCCCCAAAGGAGCGCGGATCGTGGCGGATAAATCGGAGCGCCTCACATTGAGATTGTCGCCGGCCGACGCCGCGGCCGTGCGCGCAGCCGCGGAGGAAGACGGGTGCAGCGTTAGTGAGTGCGTGCGCGCGAGGGTCGCGAGCCGGCGGCCGCGGCCGCGTCGCAGCGCCAGCGAATCGGAGCGCGCGGAGCTCGCGCGGCTGCGTGGTGAGCTGGGGAAGCTCGGGAGCAATCTGAACCAGATCGCCCGCGTTGCGAATGAAACCGGCCGCGTTGATTGGTCTACGTTGGCAGGGCTGCGCGAGCAGTTCGAGTCACTTGCTTCCGAGATCAGCGACGCGCTCCCGGATCGGTCATGATTATCAAGTCCAGTTGTCGCGACTCCCGGGGTCTCGGCGCTCACCTTGAGGCCGAGGAAAACGAGATCGCACGCCTGACACAGACCGAAGGTGTTTTGAGTCTCGATACCGAGTCGGCCGTGACCGAGCTCGTGGAGCAGGGTGCCGGCAGCCGGACGCGCTCACCGCTCGTACACGCGTCGATATCCCCCCAGCGACCGATGACAGATGAGCAGTGGGAGCGCGCCTGGGATGAGTGGGAGCGCGCGCGCGGGCTTCAGGGACAGGCCTTCGTCGAGGTGGAGCATCGCAAAAAAGGCCGGTCGCACCGGCACCGGGTCTACTCCCGCGTCGACCTCGAGCGCCAGTCCGTCATCAAGCAGTCGCACGAGAAGCGCATCAACGAGAGGGTGGCCAGGAGCCTCGAGATCGAGTTCGAACATGATCTCGTGCCTGGTCGACACAACCGCGCGGTTCAACGCTGGGCGGAGGAAAACGGCCGGCCTGATCTCGCCGCCGGCGTCGCTGCGGCCGCGGACCGCCCGCGGCCGCGGGCGCAGCTCAGCCACAACGACTGGCAACAACAGGAAAGAACCGGCGTCGACCTAGAGGCCGTTACAGATGCGGCGTTCGACGCCTGGCGTCGGTCCGACTCGCTTGATGCACTCGAGTCAGCCTTGGGCGAGCACGGTCTCGCGCTCGCGGCCGGGCGCAAGACGGCACAGCTGGTCGACCAGGCGGGCGAGTGCCATGACCTGCGGCGGACGCTCACAAAAAGGGATCGCGGTATCCGCGCCGCGGACGTCAAGTCGCGTGCACCGATGGATCAGCTGGCCCCAGTGCACGAGGTTTCCGAGTCCCAGCGAGCCGCCGGCAGGACGCCGGCGGCCGCCCATGCCGATGTTGTCCAGGGACCGGACGGCCAACCGGTGAATGTGACACAGACCGAGCAGACCCCGGCCGACCCAGTCGCGGCCGAGGAGACTTCCACCCCGGGGCGGGCTGATCGTGTCCTTGGCCGACCAATGGGCTCGGATGACGAGGCGGCCGAGCTCCAGTCGCGGCTGGACGAGATCGACCAGGAGCTCGAGCGCGTGCCCGCGCCGCCTGATCGCGAGCAGGTGCGGGCAGACGCGACCGCGCATGCACAGAGAGAGTGCCGGATCCGGCTCAAGTCCACGGGCGAGGACACGACGCTCGATGAGCTCGATGACCACGCTGCGGACCTGCGTTCGAAAGCGACGAAGGCGCGTGAGGGCGCGGAGGATATGCCGCGCTGGCGCTTTATCGAGCGGATCCGTGCGAGTCGCCGCGCACGGGCCGCAGAGCTCAGGGCCGATCGCGCGGAGCAGAAAGCAGTGAAAGCGCGTGAGTTCGTTGAGCAGACACCGGAGCTCTGGAAGTCGGACGTCGACGACGCGCTCGCGCGACACGACGAGCGCGTCGAGCGGCGGCAGCGGCTCGAGCACGAGCACGAGCGCGACGAGCTCGCGCAGCGGGTTGAGTGCCTCAAGTCGGATCCGAGGGCTGAGCACCTGCATGACATGCAGGCGAGGGATCGGCTTTCACCCGGCCCCGACGACGATGAACCTGATACCGGGCCTAGGATGTAGCTCTTGTCGCAACCCCTTGTTGAGATGATGTCGGGTCAGTGGATCCTCGCCTCCGCGGCCCCTTAGGATCGGGTCGCCGGAACCTCGCACCCCATTACGTCGCCGCACGGCTCCCGCGCCCCTTCCCTGAAGTGCAGTAGAGCCTATTTTCTCGGTGATCCTTCTATGGGATGGTTCCTCTGTCGATCATATTCCCTGGGGGTGTACATGGCACGAGCGACTCTTTTGGTTCTCTGCGCTCTCCTTTTGGGAGGGTGCGCCAGCTTTCCCCAATCCACTCCGACGACTCCTGATACCGCTGCTGATCCCGACGACGCGACTGCGCCGGACGTGTATCTTGATGTAACGAGTCGCGTTTCTACTCCGGTCCGAGACGAGTCTATCTCGGCCCTTAAAGCGTCTTTGAAGGACGCCGAGGCGGTGTCTCAATTCACTGATGATCCATCCCAGGCCGATCGGATCCTCGATGTCCGTCTCGAGAAGAAGCCCAGGAGTCCAGCTAGCGCTATCGGCCCGGTTATAACAGGTTTTTCGTATTTTCTGATCCCGACCTATTCGACTATCGGCTGGACCATGGAAATCCATGGCCGGACACAGGACGGCGATACATTCGTGGCGACCGATACATCCGGCTCTATGCGTTTCTGGCTCGGGATCTGGCTAATTCCGGCGATGCCCGGGAATTCCCCTACCGAAATCCGCGGGCAGGTACTTTCCGCGATGGCTGACGATGCAGTTGCCCAACTCACGCGCAGTGATCGTTACTTCCTCAATTGATGGCTTTGTGTTTTGCGGGCATTCTTTAGCGTCCCCCGGAGAAACCGGTGGCCGTTCCCGGAGCCGCGTGGGCGTTTGCAGCCAGTCGCACGCACGCGGATCGGCTAGCCCTTAAACCCCCTAATAAACGCTTAGACCGAGAGTGTCGCAGCGCTGATTGGTAGCGTAACGGCCAGACTCACTGGGGTCTAAAGAGACAGGAGCGAACTGTCCGTTGCTAAGGATCATTCCAATAAAGGGAGTCGCCCCAGAGTATCCCCCCATGCGGTTCTTGGCGTTAACCATTCCACACACATAGATAGAGCCGTCGTTTTTTGCTCCGGCCACCATGTTGCCGAATCGCGCTGACTCTGGATCCACGAGAGCGTCTCGGACGCCTGCTTTGATCGCTTTTACCTGCTGGTCGGTGAGCTCTATCCGTTGATCTACTGATTCGGTGGAAGCCGTGTTTGTACCGGTTGCGCAGCCCGCCAGTAGCGCAAGCGACGCTACGACGGCAGGCAGAATTATCTTATTCTTCAGCATATCGCCCTCCTATGGACGCCTTTTTATTTCCACTTAAAAGTGTCCGACCACTATAAGCTCATAGGGCGGAGCTCAGGCTGATCGCTTAATTCTGTAAGGACCTTGCCGGCTCCGAGGTTCGACTCGATCGTGGGTTATATATCTCAGTACCGAGCTATGAACACACCTACTCTTGGGGCAGCCGCTGACCAACCATGACTAACCACAAAACCCAGCTTCCGGCTGCCTGCAAATAGTGCTCTGCGTTACTCGGTCCATCGCCGTTAAACGTGTTGAATATACAAAAGAGGAGTAGCGCAGCAAGCGAGGCATCGCCTGGCATTGGGGGGTTGTTTGTCCGAGAGAAAGAGTTCTCAAAAACTTGGGCGATCACGAGCACCAAAAGACCGACGCCAAGGCCGACAAAAAATGGTCCTATTAGGTCCTCCAATTCCGCGTCCTTCTTGCTAGATCGGCTGCGTGCACACACCTGCTAATCAGGCCAAATAGCGTGCCGTGGGAGCCTCTACCCGGAGTTTTCAGCCCCGCGGGCACGGATACCATTCTGTCAGGGTGTGCGCGGACCCCATATCACCACCCTAGCGCCGGCCAAAAATTGTCCAACCCCTATTAGCCCGTAGGGCGGACTTGGAGATCGTCGATCTTGGCGCGGCTGCGGCCAGAAAATTCCTTCTTATTTGGTCTCATCGTTTTCCGGCCCTGTCTAAATAATTGTATCGCCTAGCAGACAGTCCTGTCCGGCCTTCGCCCTAGGCGGTCCCGTTGATTCCACCCACGAATAAGACAGCTAGAAGGAGGTGATGATTCGATGACATTAATATTTACAGGGAAAGTTTCCATTGAAATTATTCTGCTAATCCTGATCGTCCTGCGTCGGTAAGTGGCCATTGGTAGAGCGCCGTGACGGCCTTCAGCAAAAGACTGAAGGACTTCACTCCGCAAGGCGCGTATCGAATGGTACCGAGGCCACGATCTCGATCGATACCTCGGCCATGCGCGGATGAGCCGGGTTGATGACGATATTGCGCGAGCAGGGCAGCAGTACGGATGGGACATCCAGCAGCAGGCTCCGGTCGCTCGCCAGCCAGCGTGAGCCCGTTTCCGCGGGCTCATGCACCATCTGCTCGATCCGGTGGATACTGTCGCCGGGTACGTCAGCGGTGGCCAGCACAAAGTCGGTCGGGGCGACATCGGGATCGATGCGTTTGTGGACCATAATCTCGAGTGCGCACAGAGCCGGGTGCTCGGCGTAGTACAGCGCCCGCTCGCCCTTGTGGTTCCACCGGCCGCCGGCCAGCCGGGCGCCTTCGCCCGTCCGGTCCTGCGCGTGCTCGCGGCGGCAGATCCGGTAGACCCGCATCTATGCCGGAACGCCATGCTCGAGCTGCGTCAGGACCTCATCGACGAGCCGCGCTCCGTAGGAGTGTTCCAGCATCTCCTCGGGTGTGCGCTCATCCGGCATCTGGGGGTTGGTCCGCTTCATCCACCGCTCGGCGCGATCGCTGTCGCCGAACACGGTGGCCGCGTGTGCATAGACCTCGGCGATGCGCATGATGCGATCGGACTGCTCGGTCGAGAGCCTCTGGTCGCTCTTGCGTTTGGACTGGAGCGTACTGCGGGGGATAAAACGCCCGAACCCCTTGACGGTCATGTGGGTGCGCTGGCGCAACGATTCCGCCGTGTCGACCGACAATCCCGCCTCCACGAACGCGGCCAAGGACGCCCCCTTCATCGAGGACCAGCGCACTCGAACCTGTGGCGCCTTTGGGCCCTTTCTCGGCGTGGAGTCATCGGTGCCGAGATAGAACGCCAGCCACTGCTCGCGCTCGCGCTGGGTGGAGTTTTCCACGGATCCGCTTTCACTGGATGTCATGGGGGATTATCCGTGTGTGACGATTTCGTCGCTATTATAAGCCGAAATCGGCCTATGCGTCCACGCGCCGGTAGCCGCGGTTAGCCGAGCTCGCGTGCTCGGTTAAGGGGGGCACACTACCCTCGCGATCTTCGGAGGCGGGGTCGGGTTGCTTGAGCGCGGCATCCCGGTTTTCATCGGGGCCTGCCGCTGGATCTGCTTATAGAGGTTAGCCGGTACGGGAGCATTCAGGTGCTTGTGGCCGGTCGCCCGGCACGCCCCCTGATACTGCAGAGTAGCCGAGGGCCAGACGTCCAGGATCACGTCCTGGGACCACTCCTTGAATTGGCCGGCCTGTCCCGAGCAAGGGGGGATTTTCCCTGGGACTGGTGATATATCGCTAGGATTATTACGGTCGCCCAATACGCGGCAATGTAGGAGATATTTGTGTCCGCGCTAAAGGAGCCTGATACGGCGACTGTGGCCATCACGACAATGATGGCCTTCCGCCGGAAACTGCGGGCCCGGGCGGTTGAACCCGTTACAAGGCCTTCAAGGAGGTAGTGCAGAAGAAGGCTGAATATCAGCATCCCCGCTAATCCGCCGATGAACTCAGCCATTGGGAGCTCCGGGCTTACTCGCAGATCGATTCACAGGGTACGCCGTCGTTGTCCCCGTCGAGCGATTCTTGTCCGCACTGAGTGAGCCGGAATCGGGCCTCTTGGCAACTCCCGATCTGCCCACAATTCGGGGAGGAAGAGCACGAGTATTCCGCGCCGTCCCCTTCGCATAATGGCCCCCACAAACCCTCGCACTGGTCCCTGGCCCTCTGCTCTAAGGAGCTGTAAATCGACTCACGAATAGCGTCGCCTTCTGTGTAGGCCCTAGCATAGCCTTGTTTAAGGAGCTGTCGGCCAATGAGCACGCCGTCTTCTGTGTAAATGTAGGCGAGCAACCTGCCGAAGGACCCGCGCCGCCCTTCGTTCGAGTCGAATTCAAGGAATATGTGCGCCCCTTCGGGGATCACTTGCCCCAGCCAGTCGGCCGCTCGATTCCCCCATTCCCGGAGATGGGCTTCAGTGAGCGCGTTGTCGTACTCAGAGGGGGTGTTCGAGCCGCTCGTCTCGGGGGTGTCGACGCCTACCAGCCGGACGGTATCGGCATCACCGTCTATCGAGACGTCGACCGTGTCCCCGTCGACAATCTTGGTCACTCGTGCGCTAGTGAAGGCCGACGTGTCGAACGTCCGAGGATTCTCGAGCAGCCCGTCGGAACCCGAGCCACCCGACCCCGAGCCGCCGGACCCCGAGCCGCCACACGCCGTCAGGGCAAGGATGCAGGCTAGTGTTGCCGCGTAGTTGGCTCTCATATCGCCCTCTCGGCTTCTGCGGCACCGTTGATTTTACGTTTCCTCGATTATGCGCGGCCGACCCCATTTTTCCGCAGGGGGTTGTGGTTAACAATGGGGTGGGTTTAACCTCGGAAGTGGATTCTCCGAGGAGCAATCTCCGTGGATAACATCGACCGCCTCCAGCAGCCCCAGCTCGATGCTCTTGTGGCCGCCGGTTCGATCCGCAGTGTGACGGTCGAGCGCGCGCCTGGCGAGGGATGGGCCGTGCGCGTGCGCTACGGGATGCGAGAAGCCGTTATGGCCTCGCAGCACCGCCCAGTCCGGATCTGGCGGAGTCTCGATACGATCGGTGAATGGATGGAAAAAAGAGGGATCGGACATTGGGAGGTGCGCGCCGGGTAAATAGCGCACCCAGAAACGAGCGAGGCCTAGGAGCGGCAACTCCTAGGCCTCGGAGGGAGTTTCTTTTGGCACCGAAACTATCCCGTGTACGGGAGTATTTTAGTCCCCCGTGCACGAGCGATCAACAATGGGCGATCGAGCGTGTGCGGGGGGGGCATGCCCTCACCTGACGCCCCCGCCCAGCTGGACCTCTTCCGGGAGCGTCTCCCGCGGAAGCCGTACTGCTCGGATAATGCCACGGCATCTATGATCCGAACGACGGCTCACGCGGTGCGTCAGCGCTATATCCAGCACAACCCGCCACACCTGATTTGCTGGCTCATTTTCGACCTCGATCACCGAAACGCCTTCCATCAGTGGTCCGACGCGGGTTTGCCGCCTCCGGCATGGATCGCGCTCAACAAAGACGACGACGCCGAGGTCGACAGCGACGGCATCCCGTACATGCCGGGGCACGTTGCTTATGGTATCCGTGCCCCGGTCGCGCGCTCTGACGCGGCGCGCACCCAGCCGATCCGCTACGCGGCGGCTATCGAGCACGCGTATCGCGTCCGGCTGCAGAGTGATGAAGGGTACGCGGGCCTTATCACCAAGAACCCACTACACCAGGACTGGGATGTCTGGACGCCCGCGAATAGCGACGGCATCTATGAGCTCGCCGAGCTCGCCGAGGGGGTTCCCCATTTACCCAGCGCGAAAGAGCTTCAGGAGCAGAACAAAGGGAAGACCCACGGGCTCGGCCGGAACTGCCGGCTGTTCGACGATCTCCGGGGTTGGGCCTACCGCGAGATCCGCAAGTATTGGCGACCCGGCGGCGTGAATGCCTGGCATGAAGCGGTGTTGCGCAAAGCCGAGCGTCTGAACAATTTCCCCGAGCCGCTGCCTTTCAGCGAGGTCAAAGCGACCGCAAAGAGCGTCGCGAAATGGACGTGGCGCAATCTGACGCCGCAGGGCCTCGAGGACCTGATCGCGCGCACCCACACCCCTGAGCTGCAATCGGCCCGAGGCCAGCAAAAGGGCAAGAAGAAACGCGATGCCCACATCGAGCAAGTGCTGCAGATGAAGGCTCAGGGCTACTCCCACCGGCAGATCGGACTCGCCGTCGATGTGCGCCACCAAACGATCGGAAACTGGCTCAAAAGCGAGGGTGGTTAAAAGCCTATATCAGATAACAGCCCTCGGGGCCCGG
>NZ_LVEG02000027.1 GCF_001614315.2 Halofilum ochraceum | reverse complement strand
TTTTCGCGAAGCGAACGCGCGCATGGCTTGGATTGCTTGGGCCGCGGTTGGGATTGCGCCGGATGTTATCGCGATGGCCCGGATGAACGGGCCGCTCCACCTGTCGCGGGGAACAGGAGGAACACAAGCCCCGGCAGGCTGGCGACGAGCACGAGGGCGCCATAGGCGATGGCCAGGGCGGTGCCGTCGGCGGGGTTGAGGCCGGCGGCGGTCCAGGTGGCGGCGGCGACGCCCTCGCGGACGCCCCAGCCGGCGACGGAGATCGGGATGACCATCGCCAGCAGAACCAGCGGTACAAGCGGCAGCCAGGTCGTCAGGTCCGGGGTGTCGAGCGCGATGCCGGCGAGAGCGTAGACGCCGACATAGCTGGCGGCGATGGCGAGTGATCCCGCGAGTTGGGGCAGCCATGCGTCACGGCTGAGCAACGCCCGTACCGTGTCGCGCCAGAAAACCGCCAGCATGCCGGCCGGCTGGCGGCGCACGCGCAGGAACGCCATCGCCGCGAGCGTCGCGATCACTCCACCCGCGATCAGCGCGACGGTGGTCGCATCCGACGGCAGCGCCGGCGCCCCCACCGCGAGCGCAGCGACCGTAATGACCGCCGCCGCCACCTGCCCCGAGGCCCGCTCCAGCACCACCGCCCGCGCCGCCGGACCGGGTTCGCCCGAGGCCATGGCATGCCGGCCGGCGCGGCCGACGTCACCGAGGACACCGCCGGGCAGGACCTGGTTGGCGAAGGTGGCCAGGTAGTATTCGCGGATGGCGGTGCCGAGTGGTAATGGTAGCCCGAGGCGTGCCGCAGTGAAGCGCCAGCGCCAGGCCGAGGCGATCACCTGCAGTACGGTCAGCGCGAATATCGGCAGCAGCCAGCGTACATCCAGCGCCGCCAGGCGTGCGGCGACGGCGCCGGCGTTGACCTGGGTCAGGAGCAGGGTGAGCAGGCCGAGGCTGACCGTGATCCGGAGTGCGGTAGTGGTGCGGCGTGTCATCGGGTGCGGTCCGCCGGCTGGCTTCCTTCGGCCGCAAGCCGGCCTTCGTGGGGCTCAGCGGACGCGGCGGGCGTAGGCCGGCTTTTGCCGAAGGCAACAGCCGGCTTTTCCTGGCGTCGGGATTCCGGTTTCGAGATTCGGGCGTGGTCCGCCGGCTGGCTCCCTTCGGTCGCAAGCCGGCCTACGTGGGGCTTGGCGGAAGAGACGCGCGTAGGCCGGTTCTTGCCGAAGGCAACAGCCGTCTTTTGTTGGCGTCGGGATGCCGGTTTCGATGTTTGGGCGTGGTCTGCCGGCTGACTCCCTTCGGTCGCAAGCCGGCCTACGTGGGGCTCGGCGGAAGAGACGGATGTAGGCCGGTTTTTGCCGGAGGCAATAGCCGGCGTTTTGTGCCATCGGGGTGCCCGTTCCGAGGTTCGGGCGTGGTCTGCCGGCTGGCTCCCTTCGGTCGCAAGCCGGCCTACGTCTGCCCGCGTGGTGTAAGGGGCGGAAACCGCGGATTTCATCGACGGGGCTCGGGCGGTTTGGCAAACAGATCGAGGTGGCCGACGTGGAGGCGGGCCGTGCCGTCCTGGATGGCCTGGTGCCGGCGGTGGGCCCAGCGCTCGATGGTGGTGCGGTCGTCCGGTGCGGTTTTTCGGGCGGCCTCTGCTTTGCCGTCGATCAGGGCGCGTTGGAGGTCGGCGGATTCCGGGCCGAGGCGCCAGGGGCTGCGGCCGAGGTGGATGCGGTAGCCGGCGGCGCGGAAGGCGCGGGCGGCGTAGCGGGTGGCTTCCGGGCCGAGGGCGGGGCCGAAGCCTTTGTCGCGGCGCTGGTCGTGGTTGAAGGCGGCGCGGACGCGGCGTTCGTCGGGGTCGTTCGGTGTCTCTGAAGCGAAGTGGCCGTCGTAGGTCAGCGCGAACAGGGCGGCGGCGCCGTTGGCCCGGCAGGCCGTGACGAGGCCGTCGATCCAGTCGGCCGCCACCAGGTCGAGCAGGGCGGCGGCGGTCACGAGTTCGACACCGCGTGTGAGCGAGGACAGATCGTCGGTGAGGTCGGCGCGCAGGGTTCCCGTTGCGGCGGGCTCACCGCTGGCGTCGGCCAGCGATCGACGGCCGGCTTCCGCCAGCAGGGATGGATCGTGATCGACCAGCCGCCAGTGCTGGGGGCCGGGCAGCCGTGGTGCCAGCCAGGCCGCGTTGGCGCCGAGCCCGCAGCCGAGATCGATGCAGCGCAGCGGCGGTGTAATGTCACCGGCCCACGCGGCGAGCGCCCGATACGGTCCATCGGCGCGCGCCGCGGCATCCGCGTCTGCGCGCAGGCGCAGCCAGTGGGCGTCGAAGGATTCGGGCATGTTCCGTTACGTCTCCGGGTGAGCGTGCGGGGCGATGGGTATCGGGACGCAGGCAATCCGGCCTCGGCCGGTCGGGTTTCCTTCGTCAACCTCGACCTGCAATGCCGAAGGTGAAGCCTCGCCGTAGGCGCGCTTCCGACGAAGGAGGACGCGCGCATCCAGGGGCACGGCCCGTGATCGGGCGCCGAGTCCCCGACCCCGGTTCGCGGGCAAGCCCGCTCCTACAAACACGTAGGCCGGCTTTTGCCGAAGGCAACAGCCGGCGTTCCCTGCCGCAGGGCGAATCGGCGACGTCTCCGTGATACGGAGTCCGTGAGGTTCGCTCGCCCGTTCATTTCGGTTCCAGCTCTTCCACCATCGTCCCGAACCGCTTCGCCTGCGTCTTCCAGTCCGGCAGTTTTGCGCCGGCCTGGCGGGCGGCGCGGGCGCGGCCGGCGCGGCGGCCGGGGCGGTCGATGAGTTCGGCCAGGGCACGGGCCAGGGCGTCGGCGTCGCCGGGCGGGACCGACCAGCCGCAGCCTTCGGGCAGGGTCTCGCCGAGCGCTCCGCCGGTGGTGGTGACCACGGGCAGGCCACGCACAAGCGCCTCGGCCACGACCATGCCGTAGCCCTCGTAATGCGAGGCGAGGACGAGCGCGTCGACATCCTGCCAGGCGGCCTCGAGCCCGGCCTCATCGACCTCGCCGAGCCATTCGATATGGCGGGCGATGCCGAGCTCGCTGGCGCGCGCGTCCAGCCCGCGGGACCACTCCGGCATGCGGCTGCGGCTGCCGGCGATGCGGCATTGCCATTGGCGCTTACCGAGCCGGCCGAGCGCCTCGATCAGGACGTCATGCCCCTTGCGCGGCACGACGGCGCCGAGCGCGAACAGGCGCACGCCGGGGCCGTCGCTGCCGCGCGCGGCGGCCGCTGCCTCGGTGCCGGGCTCGACCACGCGGATCCGCTCCTCGGCGGCGCCGAGTTCGACCAGCCGGCGGGCGGTGTACTGGCTGGTGGCGATCAGACCGCTGCAGCGGGCGAACGCGGTGCGCTCGGCGCGCGCCAGCCACTCGCGCAGCGCGGGTTCGAGGTCGGGATCGTCGGCGAAGGGATGGTGGACCAGCAGCAGCGGCGGCGGGCCGGGGAGGTGCGCGAGGTCGATGTACGCGAGCGCGGCGGAGGCGAGGCCGTCGACGACGACCGGCCCCTCGATCTCCGCGGCGAGGGCGGTATGCAGCGCATCGACCGCGGCGGCATCGACGTCCGGGAAGTGGCCGGTGAGCCCCTCGATACGCGCGGAATGACCGGTCGCGCGCAGGGCCTCGACCATGTAACGGTCGTAGCGGTAGCCGCCGGTGCGCTGATCCAGCGGATCCGGGGCGAGCAGGCGGATGCCGGCCATCAGCGGGCCCCCGGCAGCGCCGCCTCGTAGGCGGCCCAGGCGATGTGGGACTCGTGCAGCGTCACGCGCAGGTGCTCCAGTGACGGCCCCCCCGGCCCGAGGTCGCCGGCGACGATGCGCGCGGCGAGGCGCTCGTGGATCGCGCCGGCCAGGAACTCGGTGGTGGTGTTCTGGCCGACGAAGGCGGGCTCCTCGTCCAGGTCGCGCAGGTTGAACTCGGCGAGGATCGCCTTGAGCGTCTCGCCGGCGCGGGCGATGTCGACGACGACGCCGTCGTCGTCCAGGTGCGAGCGGAAGAAGGTGGCATCGACGACGTAGGTCGCGCCGTGGCGCGCCTGGGCGGGACCGAAGGTCTCGCCGCGGAAGCTGTGCGCGATCATGAAATGGTCACGTACGTTGACGCTGTACATGCATGCTCCAGTTCGTAGGGCTCGGCCGCGGGGTAGCGGACCCGCTGGCAGAGCACGCCCGACGGTTCGTCCGCCAGGCGGGTGAGGGTTGCGGGCAGATCGTCGAAATCGGATTCGCCGCTGATCAGGGCGTCGAGGGCCGGATCGGCGAGCAGTTCCAGCGCGAGTGCCAGCCGCCGCGCGTGCGGCCAGCGGGCGGCGCGCTCGGGCGCGACCTGGCCGACTTGGGTGGAGCGCAGGGTCAGCCGTCGCGAGTGGAAGGCCTCGCCCAGGGGCAGCGATACATCCCGGTCGCCGAACCAGGAGACGACGGCGATGGTGGCCTCCTGGCCGGCGATGCCCAGTGCCTCGCGCAGGCCCGCGGCCGTGCCGCTGGCCTCGAAGATGAGGTCGTGGTCGGTGCGCTCAAGGTTGCCGGGCGTCTGCCAGCTCGCGCCGAGTTGTTCCACAAGGCCGGCGCGATCAGGGTCGGGATCCACGAGCATGACCGCCGTGCCGGCGGTGCGCGCCGCGAGGTATGCGATCAGGCAGCCGACGACGCCGCCGCCGAAGACGGCGATGCGGTCGCCCGTGCGCGGCGGCGCGTCCCAGGTGGCGTTGACGGCCGTCTCCATGTTGGCCGCGAGCACGGCGCGCGCGGCCGGTACTTCGGCGGGCACGGGGAGGGCGGCCGCGGCCGGGACGATGAAGCGGTCCTGGTGCGGATGCAGGCAGAACACCGTCTCGCCGATGCGCGCCTCGGGGCCTGCCGTGATGCGCCCGACGCTGGCGTAGCCGTACTTGACCGGACCGGGGAAGTCGCCCGCCTGGAAGGGCGCGCGCATGACGTCGTACTGGCTGGGCGGCACCTGACCGTTGAACACGAGCGCCTCGCTGCCCCGGCTGATGCCCGAATAGAGGCTCTCGACGACTACCTCGTCGGGACCGGGCGCCGGCAGCGTCTCGTCCTCGATGGCACCGCGCCCCGGCGCCAGCGTCCAGAACGCCCGCGCATGCGAATCCGCCAACATCGTCTCCCGGGCATCAACGGCGATACGGCAGGATAGCGCGCGTGCGGGGCGCTGTCCCGGTTCGGATTGGTGGGCGTCCGTAGGCGCGTTTTCGCCGAAGGCGAACGCGCGCATCGGTTGCACGGCAACGGATACATCGCACAACGCTCGGGCACCGACAACGTACGGCATCGTGCAGGGCCGGAGCGCGAACGATGTGGTGCGCGGGTTGATCGGATTGTCCGCTGCGGGCATCGATGCGCGCGCGTTCGCCTTGCGGCGAAAACGCGCCTACGGTCATGTGGGTGGCTCCGATTACGGGGCGTGGACGAATCACGTTGTATGAAGATGAATAACGACGGTGCCAACGGGATCGGATCACCGGTCGCCATACCGGTGACGGCGGAACTCGTCGTGGCCACGGGGCTGACGCTGGTGGCCGCGGCATTGCTGGCGTCGGTGGTGGCGCCACCGGCCGTGTTCATCGTCGCGGCCGGGGGCGCGATGGTTCTGCTCTCGGCTTGGGTCCGGGTGGCCTGGTGGCGGTCGATGGCGACCGGGGTGTTCGGCCCGGCGAACCGGGTGACGCTGCTGCGCGGCGGCCTGTTGGCCCTGCTGGTCGCGTTCGCCGCAGTGGTCCTGACCGGCGCTGCGGAGGTTGGCACGGCGTGGCCGTTCGCGCTCGCCCTGATCGCCCTGTTGCTCGATGGCGTCGACGGCGCCGTCGCCCGCCGAACGGGCACGGCCAGCGACTTCGGCGCACGCTTCGACATGGAACTCGATGCGGCGCTCGCGCTCGTGCTGGCGATCCTCGTGTTCGCGTACGACCGCGCCGGGCTGTGGATCCTGCTGCTGGGCGCGCCGCGCTACGCCTTCCTCGCGGCCGCGCGCTGGCTGCCGGCGCTGCGCCGGCCGTTGCCGCCGAGTCAGCGGCGACGGGTGATCTGCGTGGTCCAGGTCGCGACCCTCGCGGGCTCGCTGTTCCCCTGGGTGGGCCCGCCGCTCCCGACGCTCGCCTGCGCGATCGCCGCGCTGCTGCTGTACGGCTCGTTCGCGGTGGATGTGCGCGCGTTGCTGCGCGAAGGGTCTTTCGCGAAGGCGTGAGTGAAGGCCGCCGGCATGAACGTCTATGCTTGATTCATGAGGGCTTTCAGGGAACCACGAAGGGGGCTACCGATTCCGGATGCCGCGGAAGGTTAGATGTTGAGGCGTTCCGCCGCCAGGTATTCGGTTGGATCGTCGCGAGGCATTGATCTGTCGGGCTGAAGCCCGACCTACGGCTTTCGCCAGGCTTCAGCGGTTCGTCGATCGGAGTCGCCGTGACGAAGATTCTACCGGGCAACTCGTTAAGGGATGGTGTAGGTCGGGCTTCCAGCCCGACAGATCAGGGGGCTTACGAGTGTCGGGCTGTATAAGCCCGACCTACAGGATTCCCTCTGATCAGGGGTTCTCTGGATGCCTTGGGGTCTGTTCGGGGATTCCGTTGGTCGGGCTCTTCAGCCCGACATATCAGGACCCCGTAAGTATCGGGCGCAGACCCGACCTGCAGACCTCCCGAAAAGACGAGCGACTCCCTGATACGACAGGAGAATGGCCATGCATGATGTGAGAGGGTTCCGGATGGCAAGGGCGGCGCTGATCGCCTTGTCGCTGTTGCCGTTGGCGGTTTCCGCGGCGCCACGCACCTGGGTGATCGATCCCGAGCATTTCTCGATCTCGTTCGGTGTCGAGCATGCCGGCTTCGCCGAGGTGATGGGGCTGTTCCAGGAGGCCGAAGGGCAGTTCGTCTACGACCCGGAAACACGCGAACTCGAATCCGGCGAGGTAACGGTGCAGGCGGACAGCGTATTCACCGCGCACAAGGAGCGTGACAAACATGTCCGTGACGGCGATTTCCTCGACGCGGACGCGCACCCCGAGATCCGTTTCGTGGCGACCGGTTACGAGCCACAAGGCGAGGATCGGGGCGAACTCCGTGGCGAGCTTACGCTGCTCGGCGAGACGCGCCCGGTCACGCTCGATGTCCGTATCAATCGCATGGGCGAGTATCCATTCGGCGGCAGCCTGTTCAACGACCCGCCGTACGTGATTGGCATCTCCGCCAAGACCACGATCCAGCGCAGCGAATGGGGCATGACCTACGGCGTTGAGGACGACATCGTCGGCGATGCCGTGGACCTGCGTTTCGAGCTTGAGGCGCGGCGGCAGGAAGACGATTGATCCGACCGGCCGTCGTCGGCATGTCGTGATGGCCGAATCAACCGCCGATGCCGGCTGTTGCCTTCGGCAAAAGCCGGCCTACGCGACCCGTTTCCCGCACGGCACGTAGGCCGGCTTGCGACCGGAGGGAGCCAGCCGGCGGACAACGTCCCAATATCCGGCTAGGCATCTCGATGCCAGCGAGCGCCGGCCTACGCCCTGGTAGGAGCGGGCTTGCCCGCGAACCGGGATCGGAGCCCCGGGCTCGATCACATGCCGTGCCCGGGATGCGCGCGTCCTCCTTCGTCGGAAACGCGCCTACGACTGCTCTTCACCCGCCAACGTAGGCCGGCCTTGCGCGGTCCGCGGCGGTGGATACCGGCCGCGGACATGTCACCGCGCAATGCCGGCATTCCCCGGCGGCAGATGCCGGTGCAAGCCAGAGATGTGACGGGCGCCGGGGAAGGCCGGCCTACACAATAACCTCAGCCCTCAGCCCTCAGCCCTCAGCCCTCAGCCCTCAGCCCTCAGCCCTCAGCCCTCAGCCCTCAGCCCTCAGCCCTCAGCCCTCAGCCCTCATCAGCCCTGTCGCCTCAACGCTTGCCGATATCGTTGTAATCGCGCTTCTCGGGTCCGGTATAGAGCTGGCGCGGGCGGCCGATGCGCAGTTCCGGGTCTTCCATCATCTCGTTCCAGTGCGCGATCCAGCCCACCGTGCGGGCCATCGCGAAGATCACCGTGAACATGTTCAGCGGAATGCCCATCGCCCGCAGGATGATGCCCGAATAGAAATCGACGTTCGGATAGAGCTTGCGTTCGACGAAGTACTCGTCTTCCAGCGCGATCCGCTCGACCTCCATCGCCGTCTCGAACAGCGGACGGTTGTCGTTGTCCGCATCGAGTTCGTTGAGCAGGTCGTGGCAGGCGCCGCGGATGATCTTCGCGCGCGGATCGTAGTTCTTGTAGACGCGGTGCCCGAAGCCGACGAGCTTGAACGGATCGTTCTTGTCCTTGGCCCGTTTCATGAAGTCATCGACGGTCGCGTCGGAGTTCGTGATCTCGTCGAGCATGTTGATCACGGACTCGTTGGCACCGCCGTGCGCCGGGCCCCAGAGCGAACCGATGCCGGCGGCGACCGACGCGAACGGGTTGGCGCCCGAGCTCGATACCAGCCGTACCGTCGAGGTCGAGGCGTTCTGCTCGTGATCCGCGTGCAGGATCATGATGAGTTCGAGCGCGCGCACGAACACCGGATTGGCCGTGTAGGACTCGGCCGGTACGGCGAACATCATGCGCAGGAAGTTCTCGACGAAGCCGAGGTCATTGATCGGGTACTGGAACGGCTGGCCAATGGAATGCTTATACGCATAACTGGCCATCGACGGCATCTTGGCGATCAGCCGGTGCGCGCAGATCTCGCGGTGTTCCGGGTCGGTGATGTCGATCTTGTCGTGATAGAACGCCGACAGCGCGGCCGTCGTCGTCTCCATGATCGCCATCGGGTGGGCGTCATGGCGGAAGCCCTCGTAGAACCGGCGCATGGCCTCGTGCACCATGCTGTGGTGCTTGATCGAGTTGTCGAACCAGTCCATCTGTTTCTGGTTCGGCAGTTCGCCGTAGAGCAGCAGGTAGCACACCTCGAGATAGGTCGAGTTCTCGGCGAGCTGTTCGATCGGGTAACCCCGATACATGAGGATGCCGTTCTCGCCGTCGATATAGGTGATCGAACTGCTGCAGCTGGCGGTGGTGGCGTAGCCCGGGTCGTAGGTGAAGGCGCCGGCGCTGCCGGGCAGGCTCCGGACATCGATGCACGGGGTGCCGTAGGTTCCCTTGTAGACCGGGAGTTCGGCGCTGGTGCCATCGGCACGTGTCAGCGTGGCCGACTCTTTTGCATCGTTCGCCATGAGGGTCTCCTTTGACGCGAAATCGGAAGCCGCGCGGTGGCGGTCATGGGTCCGCAACGCACGGCGTGTACGTCCGGCGGGGGTGGTACGGCCGCGCCGCAGCGCAGGGCTGCCACCCAATGGCGCGAGCCATCCTATCACCATCATCCGCCCGCGGAGTAACCGCCGGATGAGGGCCAAGGGGCGAGGGCCAGGGGCGAAGGGCCAAGGGCCAAGGGCCAAGGGCGAAGGGCCAAGGGCCAAGGGCCAAGGGCGAAGGGCCAAGGGCCAAGGGCCAAGGGCCAAGGGCCAAGGGCCAAGGGCCAAGGGCCAAGGGCGAAGGGCCAAGGGCGAAGGGCCAAGGGCCAAGGGCCAAGGGCGAAGGGCCAAGGGCGAAGGGCCAAGGGCGAAGGGCCAAGGGCGAAGGGCCAAGGGCCAAGGACCAAGGACCAAGGACCAAGGACCAAGGACCAAGGACCAAGGACCAAGGGGCGAGGGGCGAGGGGCGAGGGCCAAGTTTTTGCGCATAGCGGGTAGCCGGCTTGCGACCGAAGGGAGCCAGCCGGCGGACGAACCACGGCGTTGCGCAAATGCATCCCGGCTGTTGCCTTCGGCAAAAGCCGGCCTACATTCCTTGGCCCTTGGCCCTTGGCCCTTGGCCCTTGGCCCTTCGCCCTTCGCCCTTGTCCCTGCCACCTCACCCCGCGGGTATTGCCTCCACGCCACAACTGTATATAATCCCACCCATCACTGTACGGAAATACAGCTATGAACGACCTGACCCCTCGCCAGCAGGAAATCCTGGACCTGATCCGTGATCGGATCGAGACACGCGGCGCGCCGCCGACGCGCGCCGAGATCGCCCGGGAACTGGGGTTCCGCTCCGCCAACGCCGCCGAGAGTCATCTGCGGGCGCTGGCGCGCAAGGGCGCGATCGAACTCACGCGCGGTTCTTCCCGCGGCATCCGTCTGGCGGAAGGCGCCGAGGGCGGCCTGCCGCTGGTCGGCCGGGTCGCCGCCGGCGCGCCGCTGCTGGCCGCCGAGAATCTCGAGGGCCGCTACCGCGTCGATCCGGCGATGTTCCACCCGCACGCCGATTACCTCCTGCGCGTGCGCGGCGACAGCATGAAGGACGTCGGCATCCTCGACGGCGACCTGCTCGCCGTCCACCAGGCGGCCGAGGCGGCCAACGGCCAGATCGTCGTCGCCCGCGTCGACGACGAAGTCACGGTCAAGCGCCTGAAGCGCGAGGGGCATCGGGTGGAGCTGATCGCGGAGAACCCCGATTACGAACCCATCCGCGTCGACCTGCGCGAGCGCGAGCTGGTGCTGGAAGGCCTGGCCGTAGGCGTCGTGCGGACGACGCCGGAGAGTGGGTGAGGGCCAAGGGCCAAGGGCCAAGGGCCAAGGGCCAAGGGCCAAGGGCCAAGGGCTGAGGGCCGAGGGCTGAGGGCGAAGGTTCGTAGGCGCGTTTTCGCCGAAGGCGAACGCGCGCATCCAAGGCACGGAGCCGAGGCCCCGATCCCGGTTCGCAGCCCCGTCCGCCGGTTGGCTCCCTCGGTCGCAAGCCGGCCTACGTGGGGCGCGCGGACCAGGAAGGACTGTAGGCCGGCGTTTGCCGAAGGCAACAGCCGGCATGGATTTCCCCGGATTGCCATCCGGGTTACGTGACAACCGGCGATGCCGGGACTCATCAATGCGTGGCAATGGAGGCCATGCTTTTGTTCGATGCCGCGCTCCGGCTCTTTCGGAACCCCGGGGATCGGCGGCAGACAGTGGAGTTCCGCCATGGAACAAAGCCAATCGAATCTCGATCCCGCCCTGCAGCGTCTGCTGACGCGGCCGGATATCTGGCAGGGCCGCGGCGCTTCGGCGCATGACACCGGGGAATCCACCGGCTTCGAGCGCCTGGATGCCGCGCTGCCGAGCGGCGGCTGGCCGCGCGGCGCGCTCACCGAGCTGCTGCCCGAGCGCGCCGGGATCGGCGAGCTGCGGCTGCTGATGCCCGCACTGGCGCGGCTGTCGCGCGGGGCGCGCTGGGTCGCCTGGATCGATCCGCCGCACGTGCCGCATGCCGCCGGGCTGTATGCCTGCGGCATGGATCTCACGCACACGCTGGTGGTCCATCCGCGCAACGCCGATGAGCGCCTGTGGGCGCTGGAGCAGGCCCTCGGTTCGGGCACCTGCGCCGCCGTGCTCGGCTGGCCCGGCGCGCTCGACGCGAAGCACTCGCGGCGTCTGCAGCTGGCGGCCGAGTCGGGCGGCAGCCTCGGCTTCCTGTTCCGCGAACCGGAGGCCCGTTCGACCGTCTCGCATGCCGCGCTGCGGTTGTCGCTCGCCGCCCATCGCGGCGGGCTCGCGCTGACGCCGCTCAAGCACCGCGGTGCCTGGCCGGGCGACGCCCTGAACCTCTCCGCCTCGGAGCTGTTCGCCCCGGGCCGCACCGCCAGTGGCATGGTTACCGTCGGTACCGGTTAAGGGGCTGATGCCGGCTGGCTCCCTTCGGTCGCAAGCCGGCCTACGTGGAGGCGTCCGGTAGGGACCGTAGGCCGGCTTTTGCCGAAGGCAACAGCCGGCGTTCGGGCGGATCGCCGAGGTGCTATGCCGGCTGGCTCCTGCCGCGTCGCGTTCGGCTTCTCGCATCTGATGCCGACATTGCCCGGCGCACCGACCGCCGTGGTGGTGGATCGTTCTCCGGAATGTGCCGGGCAAAGCCGGCCTACGTCTGGGGCCAGTCGCCACGCAGCCGTAGGCGCGTCTTCGACCGGGCTATCGCACCGGTCGAATGCGCGCGGCGCGCCCGAAGCGCAGGATCCCGATCCGACGCCTGACCGCGCGCGTTCGCCTGCGGCGAAAACGCGCCTACGGACCACGTGGCCGGAAATGGAC
>NZ_LVEG02000026.1 GCF_001614315.2 Halofilum ochraceum | reverse complement strand
TCGACACGGCTGCAGGCGCGCGCCCGGGGCGGAATCGCCCGCGGGCGCGTCGTCGTTTGGGTGTTTCCGTGCCGGTCGCGGTGCACCGGAGAGTTTAGGCCAGTAGCTCAATTGGCAGAGCATCGGTCTCCAAAACCGAGGGTTGGGGGTTCGAGTCCCTCCTGGCCTGCCATTCACCAGGCCGTCCCCGCAGGGGGCGGCTTCGCGGGGCATGCAACACAAATGGCGGCGAAGGCCCAAACGCAGGAAAGCGGGCTCGACACGCTCAAGCTCTGGGTAGCGATCCTGCTGCTCGGCGCCGGGGTGTTCGGCTTCTACTCACTGGACGACGTTTCCGTGCTCTATCGTGCGCTCGGTCTCGTCGGTATTGCGCTCGCAGCGGTGGCGCTCGCATACACGACCGACAAGGGCCGGCGCGCCTGGGTGTTCGCCCAGGATGCACGGACCGAGCTCCGTCGCGTGGTCTGGCCGACCCGGACCGAGACCGTGCAGACCACGCTGATCGTTCTTCTGATCGTGCTGCTCGTGGGGATCTTCCTCTGGCTGCTCGACATGCTTCTCCAGTGGGGCTTTGGCGCCATCACCGGGGTCGGAGGCTAGACGCGGTTATGGCCAAGCGCTGGTACGTAGTTCAGGCGTTTTCCGGATTCGAGACCTCCGTGAAACGCGCGCTGCTCGAACACATCGCCCGTAGCGGCCTGGAGGATTACTTCGGTGAGGTGCTCGTGCCCACCGAAGAGGTCGTCGAGGTCCGTGGCGGACAGAAGCGCAAATCCGAGCGCAAATTCTTCCCGGGGTACGTGCTCCTGCAGATGGAGATGACGGACGAGACCTGGCACCTCGTGAAGAACACGCCGCGCGTGCTCGGTTTCATCGGCGGCACCGCCGACAAGCCCGCACCGATCTCCGACGCGGAAGCGGAGAGCATCCTCCAGCGCGTCCAGGAGGGTGTCGAGAAACCGCGCCCGAAGGTGCTGTTCGAGCCGGGCGAGGTCGTGCGCGTGACCGACGGGCCGTTCAACGATTTCAGTGGCGTCGTCGAGGAGGTGAACTTCGAAAAGTCCCGCCTGCTCGTCGCCGTACAGATCTTCGGGCGTTCGACGCCCGTGGAGCTCGAATTCAGCCAGGTCGAAAAGGCGTGACGACCCCGTCCGGCTGGATTGTAACGTAGGTCGGCGTTTGCCGAAGGCAACAGCCGGCGTGGAGCGGAATGCTTCACGTGCGCCTGATCAGGGGCTTGCCGCGCTGCGGCAGCTCCATCATCAACGGGGAGCCGAACAGGCGCCTGCACCCGTCAAGGAGTGAAACGTGGCACGCAAGATTACAGCCTACATCAAGCTGCAGGTCGCCGCGGGCAAGGCCAATCCGAGCCCGCCCGTCGGTCCGGCGCTGGGTCAGCACGGCCTGAATATCATGGAATTCTGCAAGGCCTTCAACGCGGCCACGCAGGAGACCGAGCAGGGCCTGCCGATCCCGGTGATCATCACCGTCTACAGTGACCGCAGCTTCACCTTCGTCACCAAGACGCCGCCCGCGGCCGTTCTGCTGAAGAAGGCCGCCGGCCTCAAAAGCGGTTCGAGCAACGCCCTGACCAACAAAGTTGGCACGGTCACGCGCGAACAGCTCGAGGATATCGCGCGGCAGAAGGAGCCCGATCTGACGGCCGCCGATCTCGATGCGGCGGTACGCACGATCGCGGGCAGTGCCCGTAGCATGGGCCTTGAAGTGGAGGGCGTCTGAGATGGCGAAGATCAGCAAACGCAAACAGGCGATCCGCGCGAAGGTCGATCCGAACCGCGAATATCCCCTCGACGAGGCCTTCGGCCTGCTGAGTGAACTGACCTCGGTGAAGTTCCGCGAGAGCGTGGAA
The DNA here is from genome assembly GCF_001614315.2 of Halofilum ochraceum. Taxonomy (NCBI): domain Bacteria; kingdom Pseudomonadati; phylum Pseudomonadota; class Gammaproteobacteria; order Chromatiales; family Ectothiorhodospiraceae; genus Halofilum; species Halofilum ochraceum. Next base: position 13,834 of record NZ_LVEG02000026.1, on the reverse strand, counting down.
GTGGCCGTGAACCTCGGCGTCGATCCCCGCAAGTCGGATCAGATGGTGCGCGGATCGACCGTGCTCCCGAACGGGACCGGCAAGAGCACGCGCGTCGCGGTATTCGCCCAGGGCGATCAGGCGGAAACGGCGCAGAGCGCCGGCGCCGACGTGGTCGGTTTCGAGGACCTCGCCGAGCGCATCCAGGGCGGTGAGCTCGACTTCGATGTCGTCATCGCCACGCCGGACGCCATGCGGGTGGTCGGTCGACTCGGCCAGATCCTCGGGCCGCGCGGCCTGATGCCGAACCCGAAGGTCGGCACGGTCACGCAGGACGTGGCCCAGGCGGTCAAGAACGCCAAGGCCGGCCAGGTCCGCTACCGCACGGACAAGAACGGCATCATCCACGCGCCGATCGGCAAGGTCGACTTCGATACGAACGCGCTGCGGGAGAACCTGCAGGCGCTGATCAACGACCTGAACAAGGCCAAGCCGTCGACGTCGAAGGGTGTCTACATGAAGCGGATCACGGTCGCATCGACCATGGGTCCGGGCCTCAAGGTGGATAAGGCGAGCCTGTCCCTGTAGGCGCACTAAAGAGAAATCGGTATCTCGCCAAGACGCGGAGCACGCCAAGGAAGGCGTGTTTATTTAAAGATTTTCTTGGCGCGCTTGGCGTCTTGGCGAGAGGAACAGTTTTTTGACTTCCGGTTTTTTTAAGCCGGGAGTCGACCGGGTTCGCCCCGGAGATGACTTTGAACGACCTGGCCTCACGGGGTGTCCAACGCCCCTCGCTGGCCGGATCGCGTCAAAGACCGCAGGTGCCGGTTCCGCCGGCTTAATTTCCTGCGCAGATGGCGATTCGTGCCGGTATGCAGCGCATTACCGGCGGTCGCCGCACTGGTGCATGGGTGGTAACGCCCATGTGTGGCTCACCGGGGACCGGCTTGGCCGTGTCCCGAGAGGAGGTGCTCGATGCCGCTGTCATTCGACGAAAAGAAGGCGGTCGTTGCCGAGGTGGCCGATGTGGCCAGCTCCGCGCATTCGGCCGTCGCGGCGGATTATCGGGGGTTGACCGTCTACGAGATGACGGACCTGCGCCAGAAAGCACGGTCGCAGAACGTCTACCTCAAAGTCGTCAAGAATACCCTCGCCCGTCGTGCCGTCGAGGGCACCGAATTCGAGTGCATGAGCGAAGGGCTGACCGGGCCGTTGATGCTGGCGTTCTCCACGGAGGACCCTGGATCCGCGGCGCGAGTCATCAAGGAGTACGCCAAGATCACGAGCAAGATCGAGGTCCGTGCGGTCGCCATCGGCGGCCAGGTGTACGGTCCCGCCGAGCTCGATCGCGTGGCGACACTCCCGACGCGGGACGAAGCACTGGCCCAGTTGGCCGGGACGCTGCGTGCGCCGCTCGATAAATTCGCCCGTACACTCAATGAGGTGCCCGGCAAACTGGTTCGCACGGTCGAAGCGGTCCGTGCCCAGAAGGCCGGCGAATAACCGTTAACCGATCCGGGGGTGCCCCGGATGCGTCTGCATACTTACAGGAGGCTGAACAATGGCCGTTTCCAAAGATGAAATCCTCGAGTCGATCTCGAATATGACCGTCATGGAGATCGTAGACCTGATCTCCGCGATGGAAGAGAAGTTCGGTGTCAGCGCCGCTGCCGCCGCCGTGGCCGCCCCGGCTGCCGGTGGTGGTGAGGGCGCCGAAGCGGCCGAGGAACAGACCGAATTCGACGTCGTCATGTCGAGCTTCGGCGAGAACAAGGTCGGCGTGATCAAGGCGATCCGTCAGATCACCGGCCTGGGGCTCAAGGAAGCCAAGGAAATGGTCGAGGGCGTGCCCGCGACCGTGAAGGAACAGATCGAGAAGGAAGACGCCGAAGCAGTGAAGAAGCAGCTCGAGGAAGCCGGCGCCGCTGTCGAGCTCAAGTAATCCCGGGCTGTACGTCGGACGGGGAGGGTTCCCCGCCCGGCGCCGTAAGAGCCGGCTGGCGGCAACGGAGGCCGGCCGGGCTGTTCACACCCTGTGGGGGCGTGGCGACACGATGAGAAGCGGGACCGATGTAACGCATAGCCGGACGCTGTGCCTTGCGCCAGAGGTCGCCGGCGTCGTGTCGAGCGTCAAAAGGGGAATGAACGGCCCGGCCGGCTACCGGCCGCCGGCCTTTTTCTGCTTCCAGCAGATCAATATCGCGCCGCACACGCGCGCGACAGAAGCACGGTGGTGAGAGAGAACCGCGATGGCATATTCCTTCACTGAGAAGAAACGCATCCGGAAGGATTTCGGCAAGCGCACTTCCATCCTGGAAGCGCCCTATCTGCTGCAGACGCAGATCGAATCCTACCGGGAATTCCTGCAGACGGACAAGGCTTCGGATGTACGCGACAATGTCGGTCTGCACGGGGCGTTTCAGTCCGTACTGCCGATCGTCAGTTACTCCGGTAACGTCGAACTGCAGTACGTCAGTTACCGGCTCGGCAAGCCGGCATTCGACGAACGTGAATGCAGCGTCCGCGGACTGACGTTCTCCGCGCCCCTGCGCGTGCTCGTGCGGCTGGTGATCTTCGATAAGGGCACCAGCAACAAGGCCGTCAAGGACGTGAAGGAACAGGAAGTCTATATGGGCGAACTCCCGCTCATGACGGACACCGGTACCTTCATCATCAATGGCACGGAGCGCGTGATCGTCTCGCAGCTCCATCGTTCCCCGGGCGTGTTCTTCGATCACGACAAGGGCAAGAGCCATTCGTCCGGCAAACTGCTGTTCTCCGCGCGGGTGATTCCCTACCGCGGCTCCTGGCTCGATTTCGAATTCGACGCCAAGGACAACATCTATACGCGCATCGACCGCCGGCGCAAGCTGCCGGCGACGGTGCTGCTGCGCGCGCTCGGCTATTCCAGCCAGGATCTGCTCGACGCGTTCTTCGAGAAGAACCGTTTCCATTTCCGCAAGGACAAGGTGGAACTGGAACTCGTGCCGGAGCGCCTGCGCGGCGAGACCGCGCAGTTCGACATCTCCGACGGCGAGAAGACCGTCGTCGAGTCCGGCCGACGGATCACCGCACGCCACATCAAGGAACTCGAGAAGGCCGGCATCAAGAAGCTCGAAGTGCCGCGCGAGTATCTCGAGACCCGGATTCTTGGCCACGACGTCGCCGATCCGGAAACCGGTGAAGTGATCGCGCAGGCCAACGACGAGATCACGCCGGACATGCTGGAGCTGTTCGAAGCCAAGGGCGTGAAGACGATCGACACGCTCTGGGTGAACGAACTCGACCGCGGCCCGTACATCTCCAACACCCTGCGGATCGATACCACCCGTACCCAGTTCGAGGCGCAGGTGGAGATCTACCGCATGATGCGCCCGGGCGAGCCGCCCACGAAGGAGGCGACGCAGAGCCTGTTCCAGAATCTGTTCTTTTCGGAGGACCGCTACGACCTGTCGTCGGTCGGCCGCATGAAGTTCAATCGCCGGGTCGGCCGTGACGAACTCGAAGGCCCGGGCGTGCTCGATAATCACGACATCATGGCCGTGCTGCGCACGCTCATCGATATCCGCAACGGCAATGGTCAGGTCGACGACATCGACCACCTCGGCAACCGCCGCATCCGCTGTGTCGGCGAGATGGCGGAGAACGTCTTCCGGGTCGGTCTGGTGCGTGTCGAGCGCGCCGTGCGCGAGCGCCTGTCGATGGTCGAGTCCGAAGGCCTGATGCCGCAGGACATCATCAATGCGAAGCCGGTGGCGGCCGCGATCAAGGAGTTCTTCGGGTCCAACCAGCTGTCGCAGTTCATGGACCAGAACAACCCTTTGTCGGAGGTCACGCACAAGCGCCGCATCTCCGCGCTGGGCCCGGGCGGTCTGACGCGCGAGCGGGCCGGCTTCGAGGTCCGTGACGTGCATCCGACCCACTATGGTCGCGTCTGCCCGATCGAGACCCCCGAGGGGCCGAATATCGGCCTCATCAACTCGCTGGCCGTGTACGCGCGGACCAACAAGTACGGCTTCCTCGAGACCCCGTACCGCAAGGTCGCGAATTCCCGCGTGACCGACGAGGTCGAGTACCTGTCGGCGATCGAGGAGGGCAACTTCGTCATCGCTCAGGCGAACGCCGCGGTGGACGAGACCGGCAAGCTGACCGATGAACTCGTCTCCTGCCGCTACAACAACGAGTTCTCGCTGTCGACGCCCGAGCAGGTCCATTACGTGGACGTCTCGCCGAAGCAGATCGTTTCGGTCGCGGCCGCGATGGTGCCGTTCCTCGAGCACGACGACGCGAACCGCGCGCTCATGGGGGCCAACATGCAGCGCCAGGCCGTGCCGACCCTGCGGGCGGAAAAGCCCCTGGTCGGGACCGGCATGGAGCGGACGGTGGCGATGGACTCGGGTTCGGCCGTTTCGGCCAAGCGCGGTGGCACCGTCGATGCGGTCGACGCCGCCCGTGTGGTCGTGCGCGTCAATGACGACGAGGCGATCGAGGGTGAGTCCGGTGTCGATATCTACAACCTGACCAAGTACACCCGTTCCAACCAGAACACCTGCATCAACCAGCGTCCGCTGGTCCGCCCCGGCGACGCGGTCGCCCGCGGCGACGTGCTCGCGGACGGGCCGTCGACCGACATGGGCGAACTCGCGCTGGGCCAGAACATGCTCATCGCGTTCATGCCCTGGAACGGCTACAACTTCGAGGATTCGATCCTCGTCTCCGAGCGGGTCGTCGAGGAGGATCGGTTCACGACGATCCACGTCGAGGAACTGACCTGTGTCGCCCGTGATACCAAGCTCGGGCCGGAGGAGATCACTGCCGATATCCCGAACGTCAGCGAGTCGGTGCTCGGCAAGCTGGATGAATCGGGCATCGTGTACGTCGGTGCCGAGGTCAATCCCGGCGATATCCTGGTCGGCAAGGTCACGCCCAAGGGCGAGACGCAGCTGACGCCGGAGGAAAAGCTCCTGCGGGCGATCTTCGGCGAGAAGGCGTCGGACGTGAAGGACACCTCCCAGCGCGTGCCCGCGGGCATGGACGGGACGGTGATCGATGTCCGCGTGTTCACCCGGGACGGCGTGGAGAAAGACGCGCGCGCGCTCCATATCGAGCAGGAAGAACTGCGTCAGGTCCGCAAGGACCTCGACGACCAGCGGCGGATCATCGAAGCGGACGTCTTCGCCCGCGTCGAGCGCGCCATCGTCGGTCAGGTCGCCGAGAAGGGGCCGAAGGGGCTCAAGAAGGGCACCAAGGTCACGAAGGAATATCTCGACAGCCTGGAAAGCGATCAGTGGTTCGAGATCAGCCTGCGCGACGAGGACGCCAACGTAACGCTGGAGAAGGCCGCGCAGCAGATGCGTGAGCACCGCGAGGCGTTCGAGCAGCGCTTCGCCGAGCAGAAGGCCAAGATCACGCAGGCGGACGATCTGTCTCCGGGCGTGCTCAAGATGGTCAAGGTCTATCTGGCCGTGAAGCGCCGCTTCCAGCCGGGTGACAAGATGGCCGGTCGCCACGGCAACAAGGGCGTGATCTCCACGGTCGTGCCGACCGAGGACATGCCCTACATGGAGGACGGCACGCCGATCGACATCGTGCTGAGTCCGCTGGGCGTGCCGTCGCGCATGAACGTCGGTCAGGTGCTGGAGACGCATCTGGGCTGGGCCGCGAAAGGGCTCGGCCACAAGATCGGCCGCACGATCGACGAGCAGGGCAATCCGGCCGATGTCCGCGACCTGCTCGGCAAGATCTACAACCACGACGGCGCCGAGCACCTGGAAGATCTCGATTCGCTCAATGACAACGAGATCATGGAACTCGGCGAGAATCTGCGTGAAGGCGTGCCGATGGCGACGCCGGTGTTCGACGGCGCCAACGAGGACGAGATCCGCAAGATGCTCGAACTCGCGGACCTGCCGACCAGCGGCCAGACGACGCTCTGGGACGGCCGTACCGGCGATCCCTTCGAGCGGCCGATCACCGTCGGTTACATGCACATGATCAAGCTGAACCATCTGGTCGACGACAAGATGCACGCCCGTTCGACGGGGCCGTACAGCCTGGTCACCCAGCAGCCGCTGGGCGGCAAGGCGCAGTTCGGCGGTCAGCGCTTCGGCGAGATGGAGGTCTGGGCCCTCGAGGCCTACGGCGCCGCCTACACGCTGCAGGAGATGCTCACCGTGAAGTCGGACGACGTGAACGGTCGCAACAAGATGTACAAGAACATCGTCGACGGGGATCACCGGATGGAAGCCGGCATGCCCGAGTCGTTCAATGTTCTGTTGAAGGAAATCCGGTCGCTCGGCATCAATATCGAGCTGGAGCAGGACTGACACCGTGTCGGTCACGCGATCCATTCATTGCGATAACTGACACGGTAGCGGGGAAACCATGAAAGATCTGTTGAACCTACTGAAGCAGCAGGGTACGACCGAAGACTTCGATGCACTGCGCATCGGTCTCGCGTCGCCCGACGTGATCCGTTCCTGGTCGTTCGGCGAGGTGAAAAAACCCGAGACGATCAACTATCGGACGTTCAAGCCCGAGCGTGACGGCCTCTTCTGCGCGAAGATCTTCGGGCCGGTGAAGGACTACGAGTGCCTCTGCGGCAAGTACAAGCGCATGAAGCACCGTGGCGTGGTCTGCGAGAAATGCGGTGTCGAGGTCACCCTGACCAAGGTGCGCCGCGAGCGCATGGGCCATATCGACCTGGCGAGCCCGGTCGCGCATATCTGGTTCCTGAAGTCGTTGCCGTCGCGCATCGGCCTGCTGCTCGACATGACGCTGCGCGAGATCGAGCGGATCCTCTATTTCGAGGCCTACGTCGTGGTCGATCCCGGCCTGACGCCGCTCGAGCGCTGCCAGCTGCTGCCCGAGGAGCAGTACCTCGAGGCGCTGGAGGAGTACGGCGACGAATTCGATGCCCGCATGGGCGCCGAGGCCGTCGGCTGCCTCCTGCGCGACCTCAACCTCAAGGACGAGGCCGAGCAGCTGCGCCAGGAGATCGACTCCACGCGTTCCGAGACCAAGATCAAGCGCCTGTCCAAGCGCCTGAAGCTCGTCGAGTCCTTCCTCGAGTCGGGCAACAAGCCCGAGTGGATGGTCATGAGCGTGCTGCCGGTGCTGCCGCCGGACCTGCGGCCGCTGGTGCCGCTGGACGGTGGGCGCTTCGCGACCTCGGATCTCAACGATCTGTATCGGCGCGTAATCAACCGCAACAACCGCCTGCGGCGGCTGCTGGAGCTCAATGCGCCCGACATCATCGTGCGCAACGAGAAGCGCATGCTGCAGGAATCGGTCGACGCGCTGCTGGACAACGGCCGCCGCGGCCGCGCGATCACGGGCACCAACAAGCGCCCGCTGAAGTCGCTCGCCGATATGATCAAGGGCAAGCAGGGCCGTTTCCGGCAGAACCTGCTCGGCAAGCGCGTCGATTACTCCGGCCGCTCGGTGATCGTGGTCGGGCCGACCCTGCGCCTGCACCAGACCGGTCTGCCGAAGAAGATGGCGCTTGAGCTGTTCAAGCCGTTCATCTTCTCCAAGCTGCACATGCGCGGCCAGGCCACGACCATCAAGGCGGCCAAGAAGCTGGTCGAGCGCGAAGGCCCCGAGGTCTGGGATATCCTCGAAGAGGTGATTCGCGAGCATCCCGTGCTCCTGAATCGCGCCCCGACACTCCACCGTCTCGGCATCCAGGCCTTCGAACCGATCCTGATCGAGGGCAAGGCGATCCAGCTGCATCCGCTGGTCTGCGCCGCCTTCAACGCCGACTTCGACGGCGACCAGATGGCGGTCCACGTCCCGCTCTCGATCGAGGCGCAGCTCGAATCGCGCTCGCTCATGATGTCGACCAACAACATCCTGTCGCCGGCGAACGGGGAACCGATCATCGTGCCGTCGCAGGACGTCGTGCTTGGGCTCTACTACATGAGCCGGGTGAAGTATGGCGCGAAGGGCGAAGGCATGGTGTTCGCCGACGTCGCCGAGGCGCGTCGCGCCTACGAGTCGAAAGCGGCGGAACTCCAGGCACGGGTTACGGCCCGGGTGGCCACGCTGGAAACGGGCGAAGACGGTGAGCCGATCACCGTGATGCGCCGGCGCGAGACGACGGTCGGTCGCACGATGCTGTCCGAAATCCTGCCGGAAGGCCTGGAATTCGATCTCGTCGACCAGGATCTCAACAAGAAGGCGATTTCGAAACTGATCGACGAGTGCTACCGCCGGGTCGGTCTCAAGGAGACGGTGATTTTCGCCGACCAGTTGATGTTCACCGGCTTCCGGTTCTCGACCGTGGCCGGTGTCTCCATCGGCAAGGAAGATATGGTCGTCCCCGCCGAGAAGCAGACCCTGATCGACGCGGCCGAGGATGAGGTCAAGGAGATCCAGGGGCAGTATTCCTCGGGGCTCGTAACCTTCGGTGAACGCTACAACAAGGTGATCGATATCTGGTCGCACGCGAATGATCGCGTGGCGACGGCCATGATGGAGAAGCTCGGCAAGGAAACTGCGGTCGATACCGAGGGCAACGAGGTCGAGCAGAAGTCGTTCAACTCGATCTTCATGATGGCCGACTCGGGTGCCCGTGGTTCGGCCGCGCAGATCCGGCAGTTGGCCGGTATGCGCGGTCTGATGGCGAAGCCGGACGGCTCGATCATCGAGACGCCGATCACCGCGAACTTCCGCGAGGGTCTGAACGTCCTGCAGTACTTCATCTCCACGCACGGCGCGCGGAAGGGTCTGGCCGACACGGCGCTGAAGACCGCCAACTCGGGCTACCTGACGCGGCGGCTGGTCGATGTCGGTCAGGACCTCGTCGTTACCGAGGAGGATTGCGGGACCGAGCGCGGCATCCACATGAAGCCGATCATCGAGGGCGGCGATGTCGTCGAGGGCCTGCGCGAGCGTGTGCTGGGCCGCACGGCCCTGAACGACATCCACGATCCCAACAGCGAAGAGCTGCTGATCGAGGCGGGCACGCTGCTGGGCGAGGCCGAGGTCGACCGGATCGAATCCGCCGGCATCGACGAACTCTGGGTGCGTTCCTCGATCACCTGCGAGACGCGCTACGGTTCCTGTGCCCGCTGCTACGGTCGCGACCTGGCACGTGGCAACCTGATCAACGTCGGTGAAGCGGTCGGTGTCATGGCCGCCCAGTCGATCGGTGAGCCGGGCACCCAGCTGACCATGCGGACGTTCCACATCGGTGGCGCCGCGAGCCGTCAGGCGGCCGCGAACAACGTCGAGGTCAAGGCCGACGGCAAGGTCCGGTTCCACAACATCAAGACCGTGGTGAACCGGAACAACAACTTCGTCGCCGTGTCGCGGTCGGGTGAGCTCGGCGTGATGGACGAAACCGGCCGTGAGAAGGAACGCTACAAGGTGCCTTACGGCGCCGTGATCACCGTGGGCGACAACGAGCCCGTGGAAGGCGGTCAGATCGTCGCCAACTGGGACCCGCACACCCACCCGGTTATTACCGAAGTGGCGGGCTACATCCGCTTCCACGACTTCGTGGAGGGCGTGTCGGTCACCCACCAGGCGGACGAGGTCACGGGCCTGTCGTCCATCGTGGTGACGGATCCCAAGCAGCGGGGCACCTCGGGCAAGGACCTGCGGCCGATGCTCAAGCTGGTCGATGGCGACGGCAACGACCTGTGCATCGCGGGGACCGACATCCCGGCGCACTACTACCTGCCGCAGGGGGCGATCGTCAGTCTCGACGACGCCTCGCCGGTGGAGGTCGGTGATGTGCTGGCCCGTATCCCGCAGGAGTCGTCCAAGACCCGCGATATCACCGGTGGTCTGCCCCGTGTGGCCGACCTGTTCGAGGCCCGCAAGCCGAAGGAACCGGCGATCCTGGCGGAGCGCACCGGTACGGTGTCCTTCGGCAAGGAGACCAAGGGCAAGCAGCGCCTGATCATCACCGACGAGAAGGGCGACCGTCACGAGGAGCTGATTCCCAAGTGGCGCAACGTCTCGGTGTTCGAGGGCGAGCAGGTGGCCCGCGGCGAGATGATCTCCGACGGCGAGCCGAATCCGCAGGATATCCTGCGGCTGCTGGGCGTCGAGGAACTCGCGGCGTATATCGTCAAGGAGATCCAGGACGTCTACCGCCTGCAGGGCGTGCAGATCAATGACAAGCACATCGAGGTCATCGCGCGTCAGATGCTGCGCAAGGTGGATATCCTCGATCCGGGCGACACCGGGCTGCTGCAGGGCGAGCAGGTCGACCACGCCCGGGCGCTGGACATGAACGAGCGCATGGAGGCCGAGGGCAAGAAGCCGTGTACGTTCGAGCGGCATCTGCTCGGCATCACTAAGGCCTCCCTCGTGACCGAGTCGTTCATCTCCGCCGCCTCCTTCCAGGAGACGACCCGGGTGCTGACCGAGGCGGCCGTGCGCAGTGCACGCGACGATCTGCGCGGTCTCAAGGAGAACGTCATCGTCGGTCGCCTGATCCCGGCCGGGACCGGGCTCGCCCACCATGAGGAGCGGCGCCGTCGGCGTCAGCGGCCGACGGTGGAGAGTCCGTTCATGGCCCCGGGTAGCGGGGACGGCATCGGTGAGCCCGGGCTCCCGGGTTCGACCGAGGTCGGTGCCAATGCGGAGCAGGATGCCTGAATGAGCCGGTGTGGGGCGGCGCGAAGGCGCCGCCCCACCGGGGTAACCCGCCGGTAGCTTGACACCCGGCGCCTGCACCCATAAAATTCCGCCTCTTTTTGGGGGCGATCCGGCCACACCGACCGCCTTCCACCAGGTACCGCCGATTCTTTCGTTGCCGTGCGACCGGCCTTCGGGCTGGCGCCAACGGCGACCCACTGTCGGGAAAAGACCGAGTTATGTCGACCATCAATCAGCTCGTGCGCAAGCCGCGCAAGCGCATTCACGAGAAGACGAATACGCCGGCGCTCGAAAGCTGCCCCCAGAAAAGGGGCGTCTGCACCCGCGTGTATACGACCACGCCGAAGAAGCCGAACTCGGCGCTCCGGAAGGTCGCACGCGTGCGGCTGACGAATGGCTACGAAGTCACGTCGTACATCGGCGGCGAGGGCCACAATCTGCAGGAGCACTCGGTGGTCCTGATCCGCGGCGGCCGAGTCAAGGACCTGCCTGGCGTGCGCTACCACACGGTACGCGGCAGCCTCGACGCGCAGGGCGTCAAGAACCGCAAGCAGGGCCGTTCCAAATACGGCGCCAAGCGGCCGAAGAAATAAACCGGGCGATCGACCATGTCCAGACGAGCCAGTGCACCGCGTCGCGAGATTCTGCCGGACCCGAAGTTCGGTGATATCAAGCTGACCAAGTTCATCAACATGCTGATGCGCGACGGCAAGAAGGCGACCGCCGAGGCGATCACCTACGACGCCCTCGACCAGATCCGCGACAAGCGCGGCGGCGACCCGCTCGAGGTTCTCGAGCTGGCGCTGTCCAACGTGAGTCCCGCCGTCGAGGTGAAGTCGCGGCGTGTCGGTGGCGCGACCTATCAGGTACCGGTCGAGGTTCGGCCGGTGCGGCGCAACGCGCTCGCCATGCGCTGGATCATCGACGCGGCCAAGCGCCGCGGTGAGAAGACGATGATGGGCAAGCTCGCCAACGAGCTGATGGACGCCGCCGACAAGCGCGGGTCCGCCTACAAGAAGCGCGAAGATACGCATCGAATGGCCGACGCCAACAAGGCGTTCGCCCACTATCGCTGGTAAGGCCGGCGGGAGTATTACCGTGGCACGCAAAACCCCGATCGAGCTTTATCGCAATATCGGCATCATGGCGCACATCGATGCCGGCAAGACCACTGCGACCGAGCGGATCCTTTATTACACCGGTGTGTCCCACAAGATGGGCGAGGTGCATGAAGGCGCCGCGGTGATGGACTGGATGGCCCAGGAACAGGAGCGTGGCATCACGATCACCTCCGCGGCCACCACGTGTTTCTGGCGTGGCATGGACCAGCAGTTCAAGGATCATCGCATCAACATTATCGACACGCCCGGTCACGTGGACTTCACGATCGAGGTGGAGCGCTCGCTGCGCGTGCTCGACGGCGCCGTCTGCGTGCTCGATGCCAACGCCGGCGTGGAGCCGCAGACCGAGACGGTCTGGCGGCAGGCCGACAAGTACCACGTCCCGCGCATGGTGTTCGTCAACAAGATGGACAAGATGGGCGCGGACTTCTTCCGCTGCGTCGAGATGATGCAGAAGCGCCTCGGCTGCACGCCGGTCGCGACCCAGATCCCGATCGGCGCGGAAGACCATTTCGCCGGCGTGATCGACCTCGTGCGCATGGAAGCCATCTACTGGGATGATGCCTCCAAGGGCATGGTCTACGAGGCGAAGCCGATCCCGGAAGAGCTCAAGGGCACGTGCGATGAGTGGTACGGCCACATGGTCGAGCACGCCGCCGAGGCCAACGAGGAACTGATGGACAAGTACCTCGAGGAAGGCGATCTCACGAAGGAGGAGATCAAGGCCGGCCTGCGCCAGCGCATGCTCAACAACGAGATCGTCGTGACGATGTGCGGCTCCGCCTTCAAGAACAAGGGCGTGCAGACGCTGCTCGACGGCGTGATCGAATACCTCCCGGCGCCGACCGAAGTGCCGGCGATCCAGGGCACGCTGACGGATGCGGACGAAACGCGGGCCGAGCGCCATGCGTCCGACGAAGAGCCGTTCGCGGCCCTCGCGTTCAAGGTCGCAACCGATCCCTACGTCGGCAACCTGACCTTCTTCCGGGTGTACTCGGGCGTGGTCAAGTCCGGCGATACCGTGTTCAACCCGCTCAAGAGCAAGCGCGAGCGCATCGGGCGGCTGCTGCAGATGCACTCCAACAGCCGCGAAGAGATCAAGGAAGTCCGCGCCGGCGATATCGCGGCGGCGGTCGGCCTCAAGGACGTCACGACCGGCGAGACGCTCTGCGATCCGAACAACCAGATCACGCTGGAGCGCATGGAGTTCCCCGAGCCGGTCATCTCGGTTGCGGTGGAACCCAAGTCGAAGGCCGAGCAGGACAAGATGGGCGCCGGGCTGGGCAAGCTCGCCCAGGAGGATCCGTCCTTCCGCGTCCATACCGACGAGGAATCCGGTCAGACGATTATCTCCGGCATGGGTGAGCTCCACCTCGATATCCTGGTCGACCGCCTCCGGCGCGAATTCAAGGTCGAGGCCAATATCGGCAAGCCGCAGGTCGCCTATCGCGAGACGATCCGCAAGGAAACCGAGTGCGAAGGCAAGTTCGTGCGCCAGACCGGCGGCCGCGGCCAGTACGGTCACGTGCTCGTGCGGCTGGAGCCGCTCGAGCCCGGCAGCGGCTTCGAGTTCGTCAACTCGATCGTCGGTGGCGTCGTGCCGAAGGAATACATCAACTCGGTGTCGAAGGGCATTGAAGAGGCCATGCAGGGCGGTGTTGTCGCCGGTTACCCGATGGTCGATATCCGCGCGACGCTGTATGACGGGTCGTACCACGAGGTTGACTCCAGTGAGTCCGCCTTCAAGATGGCCGGCTCGTTCGCATTCCAGGATGGCGCCAAAAAGGCGAATCCGGTCATCCTCGAGCCCATGATGCGGGTAGACGTCATTACGCCCGAAGAATACATGGGTGATGTGATGGGTGACCTGAACCGGCGCCGCGGCACCATCCAGGGGATGGAGGATGTCCCGGGCGGCAAGGCGATGCACGCCGAAGTGCCGCTCTCCGAGATGTTCGGTTACTCCACCGATCTGCGTTCGGCGACCCAGGGTCGCGCGAACTACTCGATGGAGTTCTCGCATTACGCGGAGGCGCCTAACAGCGTTGCGGAAGAAATCGTCCGCAAAGCCTCGTAACCGGAATCAACTGCTTCCAGATCAAGAAAGAGGGTAACGACCG
>NZ_LVEG02000025.1 GCF_001614315.2 Halofilum ochraceum | reverse complement strand
ATCGTTCCGGCACCGCTTGTCAGGGCGCATCAGGCCCACGGCGCGCGATCCCCGTAGCGGGCGGTGCGCCAGAATCCCGCCGTCAGGCGGCGGGCTTGGTGTGACTCAGGCCTCCACCAGCCGCCAAAGATCCGGCGCCGTCTCCCGCCGGGCGAGCAGGACCCCGCGGTACTCGTCCGGATCCTTCACGTGCGGGACCTCGGCCGGGCGCGGGAAATGCAGGTCCACCAGGCGCGACAGCCAGAAGCGCAGCGCGCCGGCCCGCAGCATCATCGGCCACGCCTCGCCCTCGGTCTGCACGAACGGGCGCCGTGCGTTATACGCATCGAGCAGCGCCCGCGTGCGCGCCGCGTCGAGATGCAACCGATCATCCGAGCACCAGTCGTTGACGGCGATCGCGACGTCATACAGCAGGCAGTCGTCGCAGGCGTAATAGAAATCGATCATGCCGGCGAGGCGGTCGCCATCGAACAGCGCATTGTCGCGGAACAGGTCGGCGTGGATGGTGCCGCGTGGCAGCTCGATACCGCGGAATGAGCGCTGATACGCGAGTTCGTCGAGCAGGATATCGTGATCGTCCGTATCCAGCAGATGCGCGATCTCGCGGCCGGTGCGGAACCACCATGTCGGCCCGCGCCCGTTCGGATGCCGTTCGCCGAACGACTGGCCGGCGACATGCATGCGCCCCAGGGCGTCGCCGACCGCCGCGCAATGCGTGACCTCCGGGGCCTCCAGCGTCCGGCCCGGCAGGCGCTCGATCAGCGCGGCCGGCTTGCCGTGCAGCGTCTGCAGATAGCTGCCGTCGGCGGCGGCGATCGGATGGGCGCAGGGGACGTCGTGCTCGGCGAGGTGCGCGGTCAGGTTCAGGTAGTAGGGGACTTCTTCAGCGGGGTGTTTCTCGAAGATCGTCAGGACGAACTCGTCGCGGTCGGTGGCGACGAAAAAATTCGAGTTCTCGACGCCATCGCGGATACCCGTGCACGAGTCGTAGCGGCCGACCTCGTAGCGGGCGAGGAACTCCCGGAGGTCGTCATCGGTAAGCGGTGTATAGACGGCCATCGAACGCCGGCGCCGAACGGCGGTTGCGGGACAAGCGGCGGAGTGTACCATCGAAGCCCCGCGCGGGCATGGCCCCTGGCGCGCGCGGGAGAGTAATCCGCCAACCGATCCCACCGGAGCACCGCATGGCCGAGAAGCCACCGCTGATCCTCGTTGATGGTTCGTCCTACCTGTATCGGGCGTATCACGCACTTCCGGCGCTGACCAACAGCGCGGGTGAGCCGACCGGTGCGGCCTATGGCGTGGTCAACATGCTCAAGCGGCTGCTGGCGGACTACGGACCGGAACGCATGGCGGTGGTGTTCGACGCGAAGGGGCCGACCTTCCGCAGCGAAATCTACGCCGAGTACAAGGCGCACCGCCCGCCGATGCCGGACGATCTGGCGAGCCAGATCGAGCCGCTGAAACACACGGTGCAGGCGCTCGGTCTGCCGCTGCTTTCGGTAGAGGGCGTAGAGGCGGACGACGTGATCGGGACCCTGGCCTGCCGTGAGCGGGACGATGGCGGCGATGTACTGATCTCGACCGGCGACAAGGACCTGGCCCAGCTCGTCGACGACCGGGTCACGCTGGTGAACACGATGAACCAGGAGACGCTCGACACGGCGGGCGTCGAGAAGAAATTCGGGATCCCGCCGGACCGGATCATCGATTACCTCGCGCTGGTTGGCGACACCTCCGACAACATCCCGGGCGTGCCGAAGTGCGGCCCGAAAACGGCCGTCAAATGGCTGTCGCAATACGGTTCGCTCGATGGCGTGATCGAGCATGCCGACGAGGTCGGCGGCAAGATCGGCGAGAACCTGCGGGCCGCGCTCGATGACGTGCGCCGGGCACGCGATCTGGTCACCATCCGCTGCGACCTCGATCTGGAAATGGGCCCGGACGATCTCACGCGCCGGGAGCCCGATACCGACGCGCTGCGCGAACTCTACGGCCGGATGGAATTCCGTTCCTGGCTGGAGCAGCTCGGTGGCGCAACCGGCGACGAGGCCACCACATCCGCGACCGAAGGCACCGATACCGCCGATGGACCCGACTACGAGACCGTCCTCGACGAGGCCGCACTCGACGCATGGATCGAACGCCTGGAGGCGGCCGAGCTGTTCGCGTTCGATACGGAGACCACGAGCCTCGAGGCGATGAGCGCCGAACTGGTTGGTCTGTCGTTCGCGGTCGAGGCGGGCCATGCGGCGTACGTGCCGGTCGCGCACAGCTACCCGGGTGCCCCGGAACAACTGGACCGCAAGTACGTGCTCGACCGCCTGCGGCCCCTGCTGGAGGACGAGCAGCAGGCCAAGGTGGGCCAGAACCTGAAGTACGACATGAATGTGCTGGCGAACCACGGCGTGACCCTGCGCGGCATCCGCCACGACACCATGCTCGAGTCCTACGACTTTGACGCGACCGCCACGCGCCACGACATGGACTCGCTGGCGAAAAAATACCTCGGCATGGAAACGACGCCGTTCAAGGCGATCGCTGGCACCGGCAAGAAGCAGCTCACCTTCGATCAGGTCGGGCTCGACGAGGCGACCCCGTACGCCGCCGAGGACGCCGACATCACCCTGCGGCTGCACGAGGTGCTCTGGCCGCGGCTGTCGCCGCTCGAAGGGCCGCACTATGTCTACGAAAACATCGACATGCCGCTGGTGCCGGTCCTCGCGCGCATGGAACGTACGGGCGTGGCCATCGACACGCACGTGCTCGATGAGCAGAGCCGCGCGCTGGCCGAGCAGCTGCGGGAGATCGAGAGCCAGGCGCATGCAGCCGCCGGCGGCGACTTCAATCTGAACTCCCCGAAACAGCTTCAGGAGATCCTGTTCGAGCGCCTGCAGATCCCACCGGCGCGCAAGACCCCGGGCGGGCAGCCCTCAACCGCCGAGGATGTGCTCGAGACGCTGGCCGGCGACGGCCACGAACTGCCGCGCCTGATTCTCGATTACCGTGGCCTCGCGAAACTGAAATCCACGTACACGGATGCGCTGCCGGCACGGGTGAACCCGCGGACCGGCCGCGTCCATACCTCCTATCATCAGGCCGTGGCATCGACCGGGCGCCTGTCCTCGACCGAGCCGAACCTGCAGAACATCCCGATCCGCACCGAACAGGGGCGGCGCATCCGCGAGGCCTTCACCGCCCCGGAGGGCTACCGGCTTCTGGCGGCGGACTATTCGCAGATCGAACTGCGGATCATGGCGCACCTGTCCGGTGACGCCGGCCTGCTGGCGGCCTTCGCCGCCGGACGCGACGTCCATCGCGCGACCGCCGCGGAGGTCTTCGGCCATACCCCCGAGCATGTGACGGACGATCAGCGCCGCGCCGCCAAGGCGATCAACTTCGGCCTGATCTACGGCATGTCCGCCTGGGGCCTGGCACGCCAGCTCGGCATCCCGCGCGGCGACGCCCAGGCCTATGTCGATCGCTATTTCGAGCGCTACCCCGGCGTGCGCGCCTACATGGACGCCACCCGCGAGCGCGCCCGCGAACAGGGCTTTGTGGAGACCGTCTTCGGGCGGCGCCTGTATGTGCCCGAGATCAACGCGCGCAACGGCCAGCGCCGCCAGTATGCCGAACGCACCGCCATCAACGCCCCGATGCAGGGTTCGGCCGCCGACATCATCAAGCGCGCGATGATCGACGTCGACGCCTGGCTGCAGTCGAGCGGCGCGGATGCGCGCCTGACCATGCAGGTGCATGACGAACTCATTCTCGAGGTACCCGAGAACGAAACGGACGCATTCGCCACCGCGGTCGCCGAGCGCATGGGTGTCGCGGCCGAACTCGCCGTGCCCCTGCTCGTGGAGACCGGCATCGGCCGGACCTGGGCCGAGGCGCACTGACCGATCGGTGTCCCGGGCCGAAGGCCCTCGGAAGTGAGTATCCGATGCTCCCCCTTCGCGGGGGAGTTACACGCCGTTCATCGTGCAATCGCCCCCGCTCAGAAAGCTTCCACTTTTCCCTGTGCGTGAGCGTGCTAGACACGACCCCATGAAACCGTTCCGTGGCTTCACACTCGTCGAGCTGATGGTGACATTGATCATCATCGCGGTTGTTCTGTCGATCGCGGTTCCGAACTTCCGCGACTTCATACAGGACAGCCGTGCGACCGCGGAAGCGAACAATATCGTGGGCGCGCTCAATCTGGCGCGCAGCGAAGCGATCAAGCGGAGTGAGACGGTCTCGGTCTGCGCATCGTCCGATCAGGCGACCTGCAACGGCGGCGGGGACTGGGACCAGGGATGGATCGTATTCGTTGGCGACAGCAGCTCTCTGGACGAGGTCCTGCGTGTCTGGGAGGCGCCGGGCGATGCGGTGACCGTCGGCAGCGATGTGGGCACGTTCAGTTTCGACAGCCTGGGTGAGGCGGAGGCGGGCGACGGCGAGTCGATCGATGTCGACTTTGACGCCTGCACGGAACCCTGGGCGCGGCGAATCGGGATCAATGCCGCGGGGCGCGTGAACGTACAGCGGGGGAACTGTTGATGAATCGTGGCAGGCAAAGCAGGCGCGCCACACCCGAACGCCGCACGCAGCGCGGATTGACCTTGATCGAGGTCCTTGTCGCCGTGCTGGTGATCGCCATCGGGCTGCTGGGGTACGCGGGCCTGCAGGCGACCTCGCTGCGCTACAACCATGGTGCCTACACGAGCACCCAGGCGACGACACTCGCCGTGGATATCGCCGATCGCATGCGTGCCAACCCGAACGCGGCGCGCGACGGCGCGTACGACCTGGGATTCGACGACGACACCAGCAGCGGTGGCGGCACCGTGGCCGCGAACGACCTGCATGACTGGCGGACCACACTGACCGATCTGCTGCCCGAGGGCACCAGTGCGGTCGACGTGGACAACGACGGCAATGCCCGTATCGATATCTGCTGGCTGGCCGACCGCAGCATGGATGCCCCAAGCCTCGAGACTGACTGCAGCGGCGATCGCAAGGTCTTCACCTACCGGACACGGATATGACCGCTATCGTGAACCGATATCCGCAGCACCAGCGTGGCTTGACCCTGGTCGAGATCATGGTCGCTTTGCTCATCAGCACCATTCTCGGCGTCGGGGTGGTGCAGATTTTCAGTGGCAGCAAGCGCACCTACGACTTCCAGCAGGCGCAGTCACGCATCCAGGAGAACGGGCGCTACATACTGGAGGCGATCGCCCGCGATCTGCGGATGCTCGACTACAACAGCTGCGCCGGCCGAACACCGCAGCAGAACAGCACGCTCAATGCCACGGACGACGGGCAGGACGGAAGCGGTGAAGAGGCCCTCATCGGCTATGTCTACGCGGACGGTGACTGGGACGTCACACCGAACCAGAACGCGGGCATCGGTAACCCGATGGATCCTTCCCATGCCCTCGAGCTCGAACGGCCCGCGGACGGCATGGTGCAGACGACGGACCACCAGCCCAGCGGCGCATCCGTCGTCCTGTTCGTCAACGACCCCGGAAGCATCCAGGTCTGTGACATCGTTCAGGTAACCAACTGTCGAACCACGACCACCACGCAGATCACGAACATCCCGGCCTCCGGGAACCAGCTCCAGACACAGACCTCCGGTTGCAGCCCCGGTAACGCCACCCAGAATCTGGGTGATGACTTCAGCAACGCCCAGGTCATGCAGCTATCCCGGCGCACCTATTACGTTGACGACGCCGACGGCGACGGGTACGGCCAGCTGATGCGCGTCCTCGACAACGGCAGCACGACCGACGAGCTGGTCGAGGGAATACACGACCTCGAATTCGAATACGGCGTGGACAGCAATGACGACAAGCAGATCGAAAGTTATGAGGATCCGGGGACTATCTCCGACTGGTCGGAGGTCATCGCCGTACGCATGATGTTGACCATGGTCAGCCGCGACGACGTGCTCGATGAGCCGCACCCGTTGGCCGCGAATAATGACGATCTGCGGCTGTATCACGTATTCAATCGCACCGTAACCCTGCGCAATCGGATGCCGTGATGTCAGGAAATCGCTACATGTCGGTGAAAGTCCGCCGCGGTTCAGAAACCGGTCAACGTGGCGCCGCTCTGTTGATCGCGCTGGTGCTGCTGCTGGTGCTGACGATACTGGGTGTCACCGCGATGCAGTCAACCAACATGCAGGAACGCATGGCGGGGAACCTGCACGCCCGTACGGTCGCGTTCGAAGCGGCCGAGGCCGCCCTGCGCGATGGCGAGGCGTATCTCGATGATTTCACCGTGCCGCCGTCGCCCACCGGGGAGCAGGGTTTCTATAGCGAGGCTGACTACGGTGATGGCGAGGATCCCCAGTGGGAACAGGTTGACTGGGATGACGACGACGAGGTCCGGACGGTCTCGGTCGACGGCACGTACAACGGTGCCCGCTATATCGTCGAGGACATCGAGGCGTTTCAGGGCACGGGCAACGTATTCATCCCTGGAGAGGCCGACCAGGAACAGTACATGTACCGCGTCACCGCGGTGGGTACGGGCGTCGGGCCCGACGCCACCGTGATGCTGCAGAGCACGTTCAAGTACGGCGAAGAGTAGCGCGTAGCGCGCTGCCGCGTACGGGGGAGAGATCAGTCATGCACAAGGGACTCACGATTTTCCGACGCACGGCGTCGACCGCGGCCGCGCTGCTGGCGCTGGCGGCCCCAAGTGCGGTGATCGCCGACTTCGATATCTCGGACGTGCCGCTGTTCATCACCGATGGTGCAACGCCACGCGCGCTGCTCAACATCTCCAACGATCATCAGCTCTATTTCGAGGCGTACCCCGATTACGCCGACCTCGATGGGGATGGCAAGGCCAACGACACCTACACCCACGAGTTTGATTACTACGGGTACTTCGATTCCCAGCTGTGCTACGGCTACTCTGGCGGCGTATTCGAGCCCGTGGCCGAGAGCGACGCGGACAATTACTGCTCGGGCGATCAGTGGAGCGGCAATTTTCTGAACTGGATCTCCATGGCTCGGATCGATGCCGTGCGCAAGATCCTCTACGGCGGCTCCCGCTCGACCGACGAAAGCAATCGTACGGTCTTGGAACGCACCTATCTGCCCAACGACGCGCACTCATGGCCGCGCTATTACAACAAACCCGACCTGCCCAAACTGTCTCCGTTTGCCTTGCCGGAAGCGACAAGCGGGTTCAGTAACAGTTCGCGCAACGTGGATACCAGTATCAAGTGGTTCGACGACAGCGGGCTCAGTGGCGGCGACGTGGATACCGGTGATCAGCTGGTTCTCGTGAGCGAGAGCTCCGGCGCCCGCATGGTGGGAGTGGTAACGGAGATCCGCGACACTGATGACCTCCGTGTCGCGGTCAGCCGCGCGGAGGGCAGTGGTGCGTACGACGACTGGAACATCGAAAACCGCACGCGCGCCGGTGTGACCTTCTGCAACACCACGGTCGATGACGACGGAAACTATTCGCAAAATGTCGACGACCCTCCGTTGATTCGCGCCGCCGCAGGGGATTATCGCCTCTGGGCCGCCAATGAGCGCTGGCAATGCCGCTGGTTCGAAGAAAAAGGCCGCACCGGGCACTCCAGCATGCAAATCGGTGGCGAGAGTTTCTCCAACGGCAATGACGCCGGGATCACCGGGATTTTCTCCAACAGCGACAATCCGCGCCGGGATACCTATGGTCTCGGCGAGAATGACTATATCGCCCGGGTGCAGGTCTGTGCGGACGGTTTCGTCAACTCGGATGACTGCAAGCAGTACCCCGATGGCAACTACAAGCCTGTCGGCCTGCTGCAGGAATTCGGCGATGAGGATCGCCTGCATTTCGGCATGTTTACCGGAAGTTATGAGCGCAACAAGTCCGGTGGCGTACTGCGAAAAAACATCGGCACCATTACCGATGAGATCAACACGGGAACCGATGGCACATTCGCCGCGCCGCCGGACGACGGGTCCATAATCGGCAGTCTCGACCTGCTGCGCATCTACGGCTACAACCACGACGACGGTCTCTACAACGACGGCGATGATTGCCCTTTTGGTATCACGTCTTTCAGTGAGGGGGACTGCTCGAACTGGGGCAACCCGCAGTCGGAGATGCTGCTGGAGAGCCTGCGTTATCTCGCCGGTGCCGATAGTCCCGATTTCGGTTTCAGCGGGGACGATAAGCTCGATAATCTGGAAACGGCGAGCTGGGCGGACCCGTATAGCGAAGACAACTTCTGCGCGCCCACCAATGTCATCAACTTCAACGCGTCGGTCGCCTCCTACGAGGAGGATGACTATGACGGCCTGAGCGACCTCCCGGATGCCGGAAGCAGCGTCAGCGACCTGACCGATGTGGTCGGCGAGGGTGAAGGCATCCACGGCGAGGACTGGTTTGTCGGCGAAGCGGGGACGAACGACAACCAGCTCTGCACCGCAAAGAACGTTTCGTCGCTCGGCGACGTGGCCGGGCTCTGTCCCGAGGCGCCGCGTCTCGAGGGCACCTACCACATGGCCGGGCTCTCACACTACGCGTGGACCAATGATCTGCGCCCGGGGCTGGAGGACGATCAGTCCGTGAAGACCAACGCCGTGTCACTGGCGGCGGCGGTACCGCGGATCGATATCCCGCGGCCGGGAGAGAGCACGCCGGCGGTGACCCTGCTGCCCGCCTGCCGCAACGCGAACGGCAGTAACTGCGCTTTGGTGGATTTCCGCGTCGTCTCGCAGGATACCGACGCCGGTACCGGCTCGTTCTTCGTGCAGTGGGAAGACAGCGAGCAGGGCGGCGACTACGACATGGATCTGAATGGCATTCTGAGCTATCAGATCACCGATAGCGAGATCACGGTCACGACCAACGGCTTCGCCGAATCGAGCGATCAAGCCCTCGGATTCGGCTATGTTATCAACGGGACAAACGGCGACGGGTTCCGGGTGCACTCTGGCAGCAACGGCTTCAGCTACGCTGATCCGTTTTCTGCAGAGTTGGGCTGCACGGACTGTCAGGTGAGCGACCCTCCGACCTCGGTTACCTACTCCATCGGTGATTCGGATGCCGATCTGCTTGAGCCACCGCAGTATTACGCGGCCAAGTGGGGTGGCTTCAACAAGGACAAGGACTTCCCCGATGACAGCAGTTCCTGGGATCCGGACGGTGACGGCCTGCCGGACAACTATTACTTCTCCACGAATCCCGCCCAGCTCGCCGAGGACCTGTCCGAGGCGTTCCAGGAAGTGGCACAGACGCGCGGCTCATCCGCCGCCGTGGCAACGAACTCGACGCGCCTCGACACGGGCACGCTCATTTACCAGGCCCGCTTCGACAGCGAGGACTGGAGCGGCCAACTGCTGGCCCTCGACGTGGACACGAGCGACGGCAGTGTCGACACCGGTGACCCCGTCTGGGACGCGGCCAATCTGATTCCGCCCGAGGCGACACGCAACATCGTCACATACGATGCGGTCAATGAGACCGGCATCGATTTCGAGTGGGCTGATCTGAACACGCAGCAGCAGGACGCGCTTGATCAGGACATCGAGAACAATGACGATGGCCTCGGTGAGGAGCGGCTTGAGTACCTGCGTGGAGACCAGAGCGATGAGGCGCAGAACGGCGGCGATTTCCGTGATCGCTCTGGCCCGCTCGGCGACATCGTCAACTCCGATCCGTTCTATGTCGGTACGGGCAACTTCGGCTATTCCCGCCTGGATGCCGCGGACGGCGGCTTCGATGTCTACCGATCGTTCCTGGAAGAGAAACAGGATCGAACCGAGGTGCTGTATGTCGGCGCCAACGACGGGATGCTGCACGGCTTCAATGCGGAGACCGGTGCCGAGGTCATGGCCTACGTGCCGAACGACACGTTTGGCGGGCTCAGTAATCTGACCTCGCCGGACTATGAGCACCGTTACTATGTTGATGGCTCGCCCCGTGCCGGCGATGCTTATCTGGACGGCGACTGGCGCACCATACTCGCCGGCGGGATGGGCGCCGGAGGCCGGGCCATCTTCGCACTCGATGTCACCGAACCGGATACGTTCGGATCCGGCGACGTACTCTGGGAATTCACGGATCCGGAACTCGGCTTCACCACGAGCCAGCCGTACGTGGTGCGCATGAATGACGATGAGTGGTATGTGATATTCGGCAACGGTTACAACAGCGCCAGCGAGCAGGCGCGACTGTTCCTCGTGCCGCTGGAGAATCCCGGCAACTACGTCGAGATCAACACCGAGGCGGGGGGTTCCGGCTTCGATTCCAACGGACTGGGCGGCATCACGCCGGTTGATATCGATGGCGACCGGACCACGGATTACATCTATGGCGGTGACGCACAGGGTAATATGTGGAAGTTCGACGTCAGTGATGGCAACACGAATCAGTGGGACGTCGCCTTCAGTCAGGGAAATACGCCTGAACCGCTGTTCACTGCCGAGGGGCCGGACGGTGACCCGCAGCCGATCACCGCGGCGCCCGAGTTGGGACCGCACCCGGATGGCGGCGTGATGATCTACTTCGGTACGGGCAAATTCTTCGAAGTGGGAGACAATGAGCCGAGCAGCGCGTCGCAGGTGCAGAGTTTCTACGCGCTGCATGAGCCGGATCCGAGCAATGGCGAACAGATCGACGATCGCGACACCGATCTGCAGGAGCAGACCATCATTTATGAGGGCAGCCCGGACGGCGTCTCTGACGAATTCCGTGTCACATCGGATGAGGAGGTTTCGGACAGCCAGCGCGGATGGTTTATCGACCTCAAGTCACCCGTGAATGGCGCCGAAGGGGAGCGGGTGATCACCCGTGCCACGCTGCGCAATGACCGCATCATCTTCGTGACCAATATACCGTCACAGGAGATCTGCAGCTTCGGCGGCGACAGCTGGATCATGGAGATGGACGCGGTCAATGGCCGGCGCCTGGAAAATGCCGTGTTCGATGTCAATGACGACGGCAGTATCGATGAGTCGGACCTGATCGAAGGCCAGGGTCATTCCGGTGGCGTCAAACTCGACGATCTCGTCACGCAGCCGGCGATCCTGGATACCCAGGGTGATACGGAGTTCAAGTATCTGAGTGGTAGCTCCGGCGACATCCGCAAGAAAGAAGAGGCGTCGAGCGCGGCCGACCTGGGCCGGCAGTCGTGGCGGCAGCTGCGGTGAGGTTGTTCGGATCGCACCGCCCGGGTGGAATGTCGTGCAGGCGGCGCAAAGGGATTGAACGGGGGAAATGTACGATGGTCTTGAAGACATTCAGCGCGGACGTCAGGGCGTCGCGGCGGCAGCGCGGCTTCACGCTGATCGAGTTGATGATCGCTGTGGTGATCCTCGGCGTACTGCTCGCCATTGCCGTCCCCACGTACCAGGATTATGTGGAGGACGGGCGTCGTACTGACGGCCAGAATGCGCTGCTGGACACGGCGCAGCGGCTTGAGCGCTGCTTTTCGACCTACGGCACCTACAATGACGCCGATTGCGGTGTCGACGACGATCTGCCGGAAGCGTCGAATCAGGAGTTCTATGAGATCGATTTTGCCGCTGGTGAGCCCACCGCAAGCACCTTTGAACTGGAGGCCACGCCGCAGGGCGTACAGACAAGCGACGACTGCGGCACGCTGACAATCAGCCACACCGGCGCCAAGGGCGCGGACGAGGATTACTGCTGGTAGGCCGGTCGCCGGTCTGACGCGAGCGGTTTCACGCCTTTACTGACGGCGAGGGGCGTCTCGCTGAGGGGCTGCGAAGATCCACCGGTGGCCGCTTCGGCCGACGACCGGTGCCATTACGGCGTCGCGGCGCGCATCGCTCGCGGCAGGTGGAAAACGACTTTCTCCTCGACCCCGGTGCCGGCCTCCTGCGTGCGGCCCCCCTCCTTTTCCAGGCGCTGGATGACTTCCTGTACAAGAGACTCCGGCGCGGAGGCGCCGGCGGTCACGCCGACGTGCGCCGTGTCCCGGAGCCAGTCCGGCTCGATTTCAGCCGCGTCGTTGATCAGGTAGGCGCGGCAGCCGAGTTTCTCCGCGAGTTCACGCAGGCGGTTCGAGTTCGAGCTGTTGGCAGCGCCGACGACCAGCATGACCTCGGCCTGTCGGGCCAGACTCTTGACCGCTTCCTGGCGGTTGGTGGTCGCGTAGCAGATGTCTTCCTTCTTCGGTGTGGCCATCGCCGGGAAGCGCTCGCGCAGTTTCTCGGCGATGTCGGTCGTATCATCCACTGACAGCGTCGTCTGGGTAACGACCGCGAGTTTCTCCGGGTCGTTGACCTCCACCTGCTCCGCGTCGGCGACCGTCTCGATCAGGCGGATCTGGCCGCCGTAACTCGTATCGAAGCGGCCCATCGTGCCCTCGACCTCGGGATGGCCGTCGTGGCCGATCAGGAGGACGTCGCAGCCCTGGCGCGCGTAGCGGTTCACTTCCATGTGCACCTTGGTGACGAGCGGGCACGTGGCGTCGAAGACATGCAGTCCACGACGGTTGGCCTCGTCTTCCACGGCCTGGGAGACGCCGTGGGCGCTGAAAATGACGGTGGCATCGTCCGGGACGGCGTCCAGTTCCTCGACGAAGACGGCGCCTTTTTCGCGCAGGTCATCGACTACCCGGCGGTTGTGGACCACCTCGTGGCGCACATAGATGGGGGCGCCGAACATATCGAGAGCGCGCTCGACGATCTCGATGGCGCGGTCGACGCCGGCACAGAAGCCGCGTGGCTTGGCGAGCAGGATTTCCATGGACGCGCCTCCGGGGCGCGGGCTGAAGGTCATACAGTATAACGCCGCGCCCCAGTGTGGCCCAACAGGCGCGGTGGGAGTGCCGCACGGGTGGGCCGGGCGATCGCGAGCAAGCTCGCTCCTACAGGAGAATCCCCACCGCGCTGGCAGGAATCATGTAGAAGCGAGCTTGCTCGCGATCCGCTGGCCCGTAATCCGGCACCCTGTCCAGGCCGTTGGAAGGTCTCCGGAGCCGGTATCATGACCGCCCCAGCAGCCCGAACACGATCAACAGCACGGCACCACAGCTGATCGCCGCGTCAGCGATGTTGAAGGCGGGCCAGTGCCAGCCGGCGACGTGGAAATCGAGGAAGTCGACGACGTAGCCGAGCCGCACGCGGTCGATGAGGTTGCCGATGGCGCCGCCGAGGATCAGGGCGAGGCACAGCCGGGTCAGCCGCTCCTCGGGGCGTAGCCGCACGAGCCAGATGGTAATGCCGACGGCGATCACGGCGGTGAGGCCGACGAAGAACCAGCGCTGCCAGCCGCCTGCGTCCGCGAGAAAGGAGAACGCCGCGCCGGTGTTGTGGAGCAGCGTCAGGTTGAAAAAAGGCAGGACCTCGACGGGGCGGTAGAGTTCCAGCGCGGAAACGGCCCAGATCTTGGTGATCTGATCCAGGAGCAGGATCACCGCGGCCAGCCCGAACGCTCGTGCCGCGGGTCCGCCGATTGCACGACCGCCGCCGGCCGCTTCAGGCATGGGCGCGGCGCTCGCCGTCGCCGGCGATGTTGGTCACGCATCGAGCGCAGATGTCCGGATGGTCCGGGTCACCGCCGATATCAGGGCGGCGATGCCAGCAGCGGGCGCATTTTTCGTCCCCGCTGCGCCCGGCCGCGATCCACACCTCGTGACCATCGGCCTCATCCGCCACCGCGTCGTCCGGCCGCTCGGCGGCCGGGGCCACTGCCGCCGCCGAGGTCAGCACGACGAACCGGAGTTCGTCGCCGAGCCGGCTCAGCGAATCCCGGACCGGGGCATCGCAGTGGACCGTTACCGCGGCGTCCAGCGCGGAACCGATCGTGCCCTCGTTGCGCAGGGTCTCGAGCCGTCGCGCGACGGCCGCCCGGACCTCCTTGATCCGGTTCCAGTCAGCCCGGTCCAAGGCGGCGTCTTCCGCCAGCGGGAACAGGCCCTCGTACCACTCGGCCTCGAACACGCTGCCCGAACGCGCACCCGGCATATGCTCCCAGATCTCGTCGGAGGTGTAGGAGACGATCGGTCCCAGCCAGCGCACCAGCGCCTCGAGGATGTGCTGCATCGCCGTCTGCGCCGAGCGCCGGGCATTGCTGTCGGCCGGGGTCGTGTAGAGCCGGTCCTTGAGCACATCGAGGTAGAACGCGCCCATGTCGACCGAGCAGAAGTTGTGCACGGCCTGGTAGACCCGGTGGAAGTTGTACGCGTCGAACGCGCGCCGGACTTCGTCCTGCACCGCGAGCGCACGGTCCACGGCCCAGCGGTCGAGGTCGACCATGTCGCTGGCGGCGAGGCTGTCGCGGGCCGGATCGAAATCGTGCAGGTTCCCGAGCAGGAAGCGGGCGGTATTGCGCATGCGCCGGTAGGAATCGGTCATGCGCTTGAGGATCTCGTCGGAGACGGCCATCTCCGCGCGGTAATCGGCCGCGGCCACCCACAGCCGGATGATATCGGCGCCCAGCGTCTCCATCACGGTCTGCGGCGCGATCACGTTGCCGAGCGACTTCGACATCTTGCGGCCGTGGCCGTCGACCGTGAAACCGTGGGTCAGTACACCCTCGTACGGCGCGCGGCCACGCAGCGCGATCGATGACAGCAGCGAGGACTGGAACCAGCCGCGGTGCTGGTCGGAGCCCTCCAGATACAGGTCGGCGGGGGCGCGCAGTTCCTCGCGCGTCTCCAGCACGGCCGCGTGGGTGACGCCCGAATCGAACCAGACGTCGAGGATATCGCTCACGCGGTCATACGACTCGGCCTCGTCGCCCAGCAGCTCGGCCGGGTCGAGATCGAACCAGGCGTCGATCCCGCCCTGCTCGATGCGCTGCGCGACCGCCTCGATGAGCTCGCCGGTCCGCGGATGCAGTTCACCGCTGTCGCGGTGCACGAACAGCGCGATCGGCACGCCCCACATGCGCTGGCGCGAGATGCACCAGTCGGGGCGATTGGTGACCATGCCCTCGATGCGCGCGCGGCCCCAGGCAGGCGTGAACGAGACGTCCTGGATGGCCTCCAGCGCACCCTGGCGCAGTCCGTCGTCCATCGAGATGAACCACTGCGGCGTGGCGAGGAACAGCACCGGTGTCTTGTGGCGCCAGCAGTTCGGGTAGCTGTGCTCGTAGGGCACGCGGCTGAGCAGTGCACCGCGCTCGCTCAGAAGATCGCAGATCGGATCGTCCGACTTGCGCACGTGGATGCCCGCCACATGCGGCGTGCCCTCGGCGAAGACGCCGTCGCCGCGGACCGGATTCACCACGGGCAGTCCATACTCCAGGCCGACCTCGTAGTCCTCCTGGCCGTGCCCGGGCGCGGTGTGCACGCAGCCGGTGCCCGCTTCCAGGGTGACGTGATCACCGAGGATGACCGGGACGTCGCGCTCATCGAACGGGTGGCGCAGACGCATGTGCTCGAGCCTGGTGCCGAGTGCGTGGCCGACCGTGCGGCCGTCGATGTCATAGCGCAACAGCGCCGGCTCGACCAGGTCCGTGGCGAGCACGAGGAGCTCGTCACCGGTGTCGACGAGGCTGTATTCGAGCTCGCGATGCACGGCGACCGCCTGGTTGCCCGGCAGCGTCCACGGCGTCGTGGTCCAGATCACCAGCGACACCGGTCGGCCACCGGCGTCGACGCCGAATGTGTCCGCGAGCGCCGCCGGGTCGACCGCAGGGAAGCGCACATCGATCGCGGCGGAACGCTTGTCCTTGTATTCGATCTCGGCCTCGGCCAGGGCCGAGCCGCATTCCAGGCACCAGTGGACCGGCTTCAGGCCCTTGTAGACGTGGCCACCGTCGATGATCCGCCCGAGCGCGCGCAGGATCGCCGCCTCGGTGCGGTACTCCATGGTCAGATAGGGATGATCCCAGTCGCCGAGTACGCCGAGACGCTTGAAGTCCTCGCGCTGGTTGTCGATCTGCTCCTCGGCGTACGCCCGGCAGGCGCGCCGGAAGGCGTTGTAACCGAGTTCGGCGGCCTTGCCGTGTTTCTTCTCGACCGCGTGCTCGATCGGCAGGCCGTGGCAGTCCCAGCCGGGCACGTAGGGCGCGTCGAAGCCGGACAGGGTCTTCGATTTGACGATGATGTCCTTGAGGATCTTGTTGACCGCATGGCCGATGTGGATCGACCCGTTCGCGTAGGGCGGCCCGTCGTGCAGGATGAATTGCTGCCGCCCGGCGCGCGCGGCCCGGATGCGCCCGTAGATGTCCTCTTCCTGCCAGCGCCGCAGGCGTTCCGGCTCGCGCTTGGCGAGGTTGGCCCGCATGGGGAAGGCCGTGTTCGGCAGGTTCAGCGTCTGTTTGTAATCGCTCACGTGATGTGGTCCTGCGGTCTACCCGATCCGGTGCGGCGACCGGAATTCGCGGCTGTCGATCAGGGTGGCCCGGATGCACTCCCCAGGGCCGCGTCGTTGTCCCCCGGATCACGGCTGTTGCCTGCATCCGGGCTACGGTTTATCCGTTACCGCCTGGTATCTATGCGGTGATGCCGCGCTGCTGCAGTATCTCGCGCGCGCGGCGTGCGTCGTCGTGCATGCACTCGATCAGCTGGTCCAGCGATTCGAAATGCTCTTCCGGGCGCAGCCGTTCCACGAGCTCGACGGCCAGGTGCTGGCCGTACAGGTCGCCCGAGAAGTCGAACGCGTAGACCTCCAGCAGCGGTCGCGTGCCCGCCACGGTCGGCCGCCAGCCGAGATTCGCCACCCCGGGCAGTCGCCGCCCGTCGGGCGTGCATGCTAGCACGGCGATCACCCCGGTCAGCGGCAGCGGGTAGCCATCCAGCGGGATGTTCGCGGTCGGGTAGCCCAGATCCCGGCCCAGCTTCTGGCCGTGTACCACGCGTCCGCGCATCGTGTAGGGCCCGCCGAGCAGTTGCGCCGCAGCGTCCAGATCGCCCGCGGCGAGCGCCTCGCGCACCCGCGTACTGCTGACGCGCGCCCCGTCGAGCTCGTACGTCGCAGCCGCTTCCACGCCGAAGCCGAATCGTTCGCCGGCCGCCGCGAGCGTCGAGAAGTCGCCCGCCCGCCTGTGGCCGAACCGGAAGTCGTCGCCGATGACGAGGTGGCGTACGTCCAGCCCCGAGATGAGGAGGTCGTCGATAAACGCCTCCGGCGACAGGTCGGTCAGGGCGCGGTCACAGCGCAACACCAGGACCCGGTCGACCCCGAGGCGCTCGATCGCCGCCAGCTTGTCGCGCAGCCGCGACAGCCGTGCCGGCGCGCGCTGCGGATCGAAGAATTCGCGCGGGTGCGGCTCGAATGTCACCACGCAGCCCGGCACGCCGAGCGCGCGGGCGCGCGCCATCAACTGCTCGATCACCGCCTGGTGGCCGAGATGGACGCCATCGAAATTGCCGATGGTGACGGCGCAGCCCCGGTGGCGCGGTCTGAGATTGTGACGGCCGCGGACCAGTTCCAAGGCAAGACTCCGGCATGCGCGCGAACCGCGCATTATAGGGCAACAGACCGTCCGAATGCGCGGTGCGATCCGGTTCCCCGTCCTCGCCAGAACAGCCGGAGCGCCGGGGGGCAAAAAAGGCGGGTTCACGCAGAGCCGCAGAGCCCGCGGAGTAATGCTGGGAACGAGGGATCAGGAGGCAGGCCGGCGCGAGTGATCAGACGGGTCAGATAGCTGCGCGTGCTGGTGAGCCGAACCTTAACGCTTTATATCTTTGCGCCCTCTGCGGCTCTGCGTGAACCCGCCTTTTCCTGACATCCTCGCCGGTATGCGTCAGGATCGCGGCAGGCGTAGGCGCGTTTTCGCCGAAGGCGAACGCGCGCATTCCGGTTTTTCCCGGGACTCGGGGCTCTGGATCCGGATCCAGCGCTTAAGGCCGCAGCAGATGACGCGGTCGCAGGCCGGTGAGCAGCAGCGTGACGAGATAGACCAGCCCCCCACCCCCGATCAGCAGGGCCAGCCGGCCGCTCTTGTCGAGCCAGTCGAGATCGCCCCAGGCCGTCAACGGCCCGCTGAAGGTCAGCAGCACCGCGCCCATCGCGGCGGTTGCAAGGCCCACGCGCAGGGCGAACACGGCCCAGCCGCCGGCGGGATGGAAGACGCCCGCGTGGGTCAGGCGTCGATAGAGCATCCATGCGTGCCACCAGCCGGACATCGAGGTTGCCAGCGCCAGACCCGCGTGCGGCGCATGGAAGCCGGTCCATACGGCCGTACCGACCAGGATCACGTTGAAGATCATGTTGATGCCCAGCGCCGCGGCGCCGATCCGCATCGGCGTGCGGGTATCCTGGCGCGAGAAGAAGCCGGGCTGCAGGATTTTGATCAGGAGAAACGCCGGCAGCCCGAGGCCGTAGCCGACCAGCGCGATCGCCGCCATCGAGGTGTCCTCTGGCGTAAACCGCCCATAGCCGAACAGGGTGGCGAGGATCGGCCCGGCGAGCAGGATCAGTCCGGCGGTCGCCGGCACACCGATCACGGCGATCAGGCGCAGGGCCTGTTCCATGGTCAGGCGAAACCCGTCCGGGTCGGTGCGGGCGTGCTGCGACGACAGGCGCGGCAGCAGCGCCGTCCCGAGGGCCACGCCGAACACGCCCAGCGGAAACTCCAGCAGGCGGTCGGCGTAATAGAGCCAACTGACGCTGCCGGCCTGCAGCAGCGAGGCGATCAGGGTATCCAGCAGCAGATTGATCTGGGCGACCGAGGCCGCGAACAGGGTCGGGATCAGCAGGGCGATCACGCGCTGCACCCCCGGATGCCGCCAGCCCCAGCGCGGCCGCGGCAGAACGCCGATCTTCGCCAGGAACGGGATCTGGAACGCGAGCTGGGCGATGCCGGCGATGAACACGGCCCAGCCGAGCGCGTGTATGGGAATGTCGAGCTGCGGCGCGCCCCAGAGCGCGCCACCGATCAGACAGATGTTCAGCAGCACCGGCGTGAAGGCCGGCACCGCGAAGCGGGAGAAGCTCTGCAGCATCCCACCGGCCGCCGCCACCAGCGAGATGAAGAACACGTACGGGAAGGTCAGGCGCAGCAGGTCGCTCGCGAGGTCGTAGCGTGCCGGGTCGTCGTAGAAGCCGGGCGCGAAGATCAGCACCAGCACCGGCGCCGCGGCCACACCGACCGCAGTGATCAGTCCCAGCACACCCGCGAGCGTGCCGATCACGTGGTCCGCGAGGTCGCGCAGCGATTCGAGGCCGTGGCGCTCCTTGTACTCCGTGAACACGGGCACGTAGGCCTGGGTGAAGCCGCCTTCCCCGAACAGGCGGCGCAGGAAATTCGGGATCCGGAAGGCGACGAAAAAGGCGTCGGTGGCGATCCCGGCACCGAAAACCCGGGCCAGCACCATGTCGCGGATGAACCCGAGCACCCGTGACAGGAGGGTCATCGCCCCGACCGTGCCGCCCGTCCGCCAGACGCCGCCGCGTCCCTCGCTCATCGCCATTCGCCCCGCCAACCGCAAAGCCGCGCAGTGTAGCAGCCGAATGCCGGATACGCGTTGACAGGCGGGCGGCAGATGGACATAATTGCGCGCTTTCCGCGAGCCGGACCGATTCGGAGCAGTAACCGTGGCGAATACCCCGCAGGCACGCAAGCGCGCACTTCAGAACAATATCCGCCGTGACCGGAATCACGGGCATCGGTCGCGCATGCGCACTGAAGTCAAGAAAGTCATCAAGGCGCTGCGGCGCGGCGACCGTGAAGGCGCCCAGGCCGCTTATAAGAGCGCGGTGCCGCTGGTGGATCGCATGGCCGGCAAGGGCCTGATCCACAAGAACCGGGCCGCCCGCTACAAGAGCCGCCTGAACAAGCGCATCCACGAACTCAACGCCTGAGGTCGCAGACAACGCTGCGAAAAAGCCGGCCTTGTGCCGGCTTTTTTGTGCGCGTTCGTCAGGGAAGAGTCGTCAGCAGGATCTGAGCTGTGGTTTGGGTGCTCGCCAAGGCGCGGAGGGCGCCAAGGGACGCGAAGAACTGCGAAGTTGCAAGCCTGATTTTGTAGGAGCGAGCTTGCTCGCGAATGTGCCCGCACTGCGCTCGGGGGCCAAAGAAGCCCCGCCGACACCGCGGTGGTCACCGCTGGCCGTAGATTCATCCAACTGTTCTGCGGGCACGATCGCGAGCAACCTCGCTTGTATGTTTAGCCCGGCAGGTGCAGAAAGGGCCTGTCGGGGGCGGAGGGACGAAGCTCGGATCTGACGTAGGCGCGTACAGACTGTAGGAGGAATCGTCCCGCCCCCTCACCCAGAGCGCCGATCAGGAATCCATCGGCCGCGGCTGCGGACCGACGATCGTT
>NZ_LVEG02000024.1 GCF_001614315.2 Halofilum ochraceum | reverse complement strand
AGGCCACAGCTATTCTGCTACACTCACGCGTAACCTGAGGTGATGAATTTAGCGGAAGAGTCACAATTCACCTCTTGCCGGTCGTCGCCGACCGAGTTTTTGCTCTGACCCCAAATATCCCCATGAACGCTCGTTCGTATAACGCTTACAGCATGCGCGACCATGAAATGGAGTCGTAGGCGCAATGTAGTGGGCGTCGCCGTGCCTGTACTGGTTATGTACTTCCATTGATCTCAGCTAGAACTCAATACTAGCGATCTCATTCAACTCACTAAAATCACTGTTCGCTCGGACTTCCACATACACAGTCATTCTTCCGTCAAAATTACGGGGAATTACGTCCCAATCGTAATCATCGTATCCAACACGCACCATATCTATGACTTCCGCATATACGCGATAATCCAGCCCAACATCAAAGACTGCCCGGTCGAGCCCAATTTCCACTAAATTCATCTCATACACATCTACAGATATGTCTTGAACACTTACTCGGCCATCCCTGTACTCTGATGCATACAAGCTCGGGTTCGCATGAAGTTCATCGCCGATCACCTCGGTTATCCAGTCAACATTTTTCTCCATAAGGGCGTGCGCAGCGGGAGAGAGTGCTTCAGTGTGTCGATTGTATTCATCAAGTACTTCAGACAGTTCCTTATGGCACCTGAATCGAGAGTCGTTGCGAAATGCTTCCAACATCCCGTTGTCTCTGGAAACCACGTAAATCGGGCGGCGGGGATTGTTCTCCGCAAAACTGACCATAGACGCGACAGCAAATGCATCGGGGAATTCATTTCTCTTTCGCCCTTTCCCAAAAGGCGGTTTAGCATCGAAGTATGATGCCACCACGCCCTGGAGGTTTACGCTGGCGAGAGGGATCGCTTCGGCATTGCATCGCGTGCAAAATCTCTCCCACGTCTCCACAATCCTTGCAACCAGCATTTCTTGGTCTATTTGAAAGTCGAGCCCAGCCATCTTCTTATCTTTTTCGCCAATCAAGCCTATGATGTTGCTGTCTAGTGCAGTCTGAATCTTTGCAGCGTGCTCTTCCGCAGTCTCTCGAAGCTTATATGTGACTTCCTTCTGGATTATTTCGGGAACTATTAGCCTTAACTCGTCGTCACTGCTCATGCCGGCCAACTTCCCTAGCGATGTGCCGCTGAAGCGATATGATTCTTGGACGTAAACACTTGTGTCTAGAAAGATATAACTGCGTTCAAACGTCATCGCTCATATCCCTTTTCAAAGGGCGCAGAAGAAATAGATCACTACTTAGCCTTGGAGACACGATCTACACGACATAACGTGCGCAATCAGCCGCCGACGCAGGAGGTTGGCTGAATTGCTTCGTTAGCGCAATGCACCGAATCCATGACACTAATCTACTCACGAAATTCTTTCAGCGTTTCCAAGTGCCCTGAGGACGTGCAGCCGAAAAGCACGAATCCACTCCGGTTTACCTGATAGCCGCGGATGTAGTAAACCTCGCCCTTCTGAAGGAACGCGCTCACCGGTTCCTTGGTTTGTATCCCTATACCACTCGGGCGGTCTACATCGTGCGATATGACAAACTGTATTTCACTGACGCTATTCCAGCGATCAATGATCTCTCCGATGCACAGCGCGGAGACTGCTTCGGAGTCCAACGCAATATGGCTGCATCGCGAACGGAAGGCCCGGATTTTCCGGGCAAGACTCGCCCACCCCTCGATTCCACTGTTGATTGTGCCACCGAGCGCGACCAGATTAGTGATGCCAACTAGAACTGCGTATATCCATATCCAGTCCGCCCCCGGCCCGTAGTTGACCTCTTCGAGACTGAGCTCCTCGGCGGAGTCACGAAGCTCCGCGAGGAGTTCATTCAGGTGGAATTCCGGAATCGCTTCGAGCCCGTACCCCGTCAGGGCCTCTGAATAGGCTGCCGGAATGAAGCGCAGCTCCATGGAATCTCCTCGCTAACGTTTGAGCTAAGCGGCACGGCTTTGCCGCGTCCGGTGGAGCGCGAAGCGCGCAACGAAGTTGAGCTACTTGTTAGGCAGCCGCGCGTCGTTCCTATCTCCACACATGATCAAAGTCGGCCGACGATGCGATGAGTTCCGTCACCAGACTGACGAGGCGACCGTGGGGGTCGGCCGTCTTTGGCCCCACAGGATAGCGAATCACCCGGACACCCAGTTCATGTAGCTGCGAGTCAATAAGCTTTTCGATCATCGACTGGTTCTCAGACTCCGATGCGTAGCTAGGAAGGAAGGCGTAGTGGTCATCGGCTCCGCCCCTCTTTGCCACCCATAGGAGTCGTCTCACCTGCGGATCGGTAAGTGAGCATCCAACAAAAAGGCAGCTCGAAGTCGAGAACTGCCGAAGCTGAACAAGGTTCCGCCAGCCATAACCGTCTGTTGCGTATGCATTGTAATCCTCTTCAGTAAGGACAATGGGTACCAGTGGTCCCCCGGCTTCCTTTAGGTATCCGTGTGGATAGAAGATCGGAACGGACTCGCTCGCTGCCACCATCGACGTCTCCCAGATCGGGGCAACCTGTACCGAGCGACTCTGCAGAGCTCGCTCAAGTAAGTCGTCGTAGTTGTAGCAAAGGACCGCCATCACCCTCTGATGTGCGGTCAGGTCGGCTAGACCAGCCATCAATGCAGATGGTCGGTGATCGGATGCGCTGCCGTAGAGCGCTTTGCGGACCAAGTACTGGCGATTGCTCTCCGCGACGCGAGCGATGATCATCTGGGCAACTGTCAGTGGATCGTTAAGCGTAACAAGCTCGTCGGCTAGCGCCTCCGCTTCGGGTGGCCACATGAAGTCCTCCCAGAAAGCGATTGACAGGTCTATAGGAGCACCAACGGGGTTCCCGGAGTTTCGCTGGGCGAACTTCCAATGAGTGAAATAGATCTTCGCGATATTCTTGAGAAGTCCACGCCAAGTAGGGAGTCCTGCGGAGGCCGGCACGCCCGCGCCCGCAACTAGGGTGCACGGGCGCTCATCGAGCGACCTCGCAAGCGCGAGGAAATTGCTCGCGCTAGGTGCACTGAGGTCGGCCAACCTTGGAGGTGGAAATGGGCGTGACGTCATCGTGCCCTCATTCCGACCAGCCTAACGAAAAACTAAGCTGCTTGGCGGAGCGCCGCGGAGCCCAGTCAGCTTGAGTGCCACGTTAGGCTCGCGAATTCCAGTCGGTATCTTCAATGACTCCATGATCGCCCTCCACGCGAACCGCTAGCTCTTTCCCGCACCCGAGCAAGCCGGCGTCCAGCGGCATATTAGCGAGGGGATTGTGAACCAAGATGAAGTCGTCGCCCATCCGTGCCGTCGGGTTCCCCGCATCAACCTTCGAATACAAAACGCCACTAAGATCCCGATAGTCTTGATCGAGGAAAATGTCGGTACTCACCGAAGAGCCAGAGCATTTCTCTACAACGCCCCGGTACTGGTATGACGTCTCCGCCACTTCTAAGGACTCGCGATCGAGCGCAACCTGGAGTCCGCCAATCGGAAAAACCGCTTTTGCAATCCACGGAGGATAGTCATCCGCAATCGCGTGATGCAGTTGGCACCCGTTTACCGCCACCACATACGAGTCATCTGGCCCAATTACCCCCTTATCTCGATACTCCCGGTACTTTGTCTCGTACTTTCCCTGGATTGCGGACCGCATCCGTAGCAGTATTTGCTCCTCCGGGACCCGTCCTGCTTTACCGAATTGAGGCTCTGGAATCGCGTCAGGATGGCCCAATGCCCCCGATGTTGGAGTTACCGCTTCTATCCAAACCCGCCCACCATCGGCTTCTATTAAGATGTCGGGTCCTGGCTTTGGACAGTGTACATCGAAACCCAACTCCAGTAGCGAACACGTGAGGTACATCTCCCAAAAGCGTTCATCAAACTCATGCGGAATACAGTCGAGGAAATGATCGTCAGCGTACGGCGAATAGCGGAGCCACAAACTCTCAGTCAGCTCCCGCGCCGCGCGGGCGGGATCGCTATCCGAGTCCCTCAGATTGATATAGGCGGGGTCCGTCGCCGCCACGCCTTCGCGAAACACCTGAGTCATACTTCTGGTCCCGCCTAACGATAAAGCTCAGCTGCGCAGCTTTGCTGTGTCGGCTGCAGCGCATTGTTGGATTTCGTTGCTAATCCTCGTATTCTGAGAAAAAATCACTTGCTTCTCTTGTTTTTTGCTCAATTACCGAGTTGAGATCGTAAAGATTCCGAAAGGAGACGTAGGTTCGATCTATCAAGAATATTGGTTTACCGCCATCCTCCAATACGCTTAACTCATACTCCGCTTCCTTTACTGTAATATTGTGGTCCTCAATGTAATTCGGTACTTGCTTTTCCACAAAAAATATTGTTGTTCCAGGTTTCGGCGACCAATCGCACCTGTACTGCCTGAAAACAAAGGACTCGTCCCGAAACACTCCCTTAATTTCATCTCGGTCGGCGAGCTCCCAAGACGCCTCTCCGGATTCCGTTCGACTAGTTAGATCAGAAACAAATTTCTCGTACTTATTCATCGTAGAGGTCCTTCGACGATAGTATGGAATTTTGCAGGAGGGTCAGCCTTGAGTACGCACGTAATCTGTTCTCCTCTGATAACGGTAATTCGTTTTCGACTTCGCGAACCCGTTTCTTTCGCCGAATTTTCCACCACGAGACATACTCATTGCGCACGAGCTGAAGAACGTCTTTCAAGTTTTCCGACGCGTCGGCTGTTAAAGGCTTGCGGCCACCCAGCGTCCGTACCGTCTCCCGAAGCCGCCCCTTCACATGTTTATTGTCCCGATGCTTAGAGATATCCCACACGAGCCGGTAAACGCCCACACCAACGAGCAGCGTTAGCAAAACGCTCACGATGCTGCTTATGCTTCCCGCAATATTCAGTAATCGTTCGTCCACGACTCCGTAGTCCTTATATTCAACAGGTACTAGCAAGCGATTGTTCGTAATGAAACACAGCGCATCACGGCCTATCATGAGGCTACGTGTCGCACCGCTTTTCAACTGCGGACAGCGAATGTGGGCATCTCAGCGCGGTCAACACCTCAGCCTTCTGCGTGATAAACGGCGAATGTCCGTCTATCACGCGTCCGGGACTGGTGGTCCGTCCCGAGACGAAAGACGGGCGCCCCGCTGGTACCCCGTGATGCTCAGCGGAAACGCACTCATTCTCAACCGAGCGCGCGCGACACCACTTCATATGTATTCTCGGAACAGGACGCCGTTGACATTACACGCTGCAATTCCTGCTTGAGAATGTCCTGCCTGGCATCATCAAACCGCCGCCACCGAATCAACGCCCGCACCAGACTACTCGCAATCTGCGGATTGACGGGGTCCAGTTCGATCACGAAATCCGCCAGCAACCTGTAGCCCTCACCGTCCGCGCGTTGGAACCCCTCGAAATTCCCCATCGCGAACGCCCCGATCAGTGAGCGGATGCGGTTGGGGTTCCTGCGGTTGAACGCGGGATGCTCCATTAGCGCCTTCACGTCCTCGATGACGTTCTCGCGTTTGGCCGTGGCCTGCAGGGCGAGCCACTTGTCCGTGACCAGCGGGTCGTTCTTCCACTTCTCATAGAAGTCGTTGAGTTCCTGGTCGCGCTCGGGGATATCGAGGTGGCTCAGAACGCGCAGGCCGGCGATGACGTCGGTCATGTTGCGCTCGACGTTGATCTGGTCGATGGCGAGCTGGATGTATTCGTTGCGCTCGAGCCAGCCGAGGTAGGCGAGGCACAGGTTCTTGAGGCGGCGGCGGCCGATGGCCGCGGCGTCGAGCGTGTATTCGGTGTCGTTGGCGCGCAGGCCGTAGGCGCGCTTGAGATCCGGTTCGAGGGCCTCGGCGAGCTGCTTTACGAGAGCGT
This sequence comes from Halofilum ochraceum, assembly GCF_001614315.2. NCBI lineage: Bacteria > Pseudomonadati > Pseudomonadota > Gammaproteobacteria > Chromatiales > Ectothiorhodospiraceae > Halofilum > Halofilum ochraceum. The sequence goes on along the minus strand of NZ_LVEG02000024.1, from coordinate 17,590 downwards.
CGCGGGCCTGGACCAATTGGTCGGGATCGATGGTCTCCAGGTCCTCGCCGATGGCCTCAGCGCTCGGGAGCGTGAGGGCCTCGGCCTTGAGGGCGTCGTCGAGGGTCTCGCTGTTGAGGACTTCGCGGTAGGCCTCGGCGTCCTTCTCCGGGAGTTTCGGGTCGAGACCGTTGTCGAGGTCGGCCATGGCCGCGATGACGCGGCGGCGGAACAGGGTCTGGCCGGCGTCCCAGCGGTTGAAGGCATCCGTGTCGTGCTTCATCTGGAAGCGCAGCGTGTCGTCGTCGAGGTCGCGTTCGAGGATGACGGGGGCGGAGAAGCCGCGGAGAAGTGAGGCGACCGGGCGTTCGGGGACGCCCTCGAAGACGACGGTCTGTTCTTCCTCGGTGATCTCCAGCACGCAGTCGTGCTCGCTGGTCTCGCGGTGCGAGAGGTTCACGCGCACGGGCTCGCCGTCGCGGCCGATGAGGCCCATGCGCAGCGGGATGACCACCGGCTCCTTGTGTTCCTGATCCTGCGTCGCCGGGGTGTGCTGGCGCACGGTGAGGTAGAACTCGTTGGCCTCGTCGTCGTAGGCCTCTTCGACTTTCAGGTGCGGCGTGCCGGCCTGGCTGTACCAGCGCTTGAACTGCGTGAGGTCGCGGCCGTTGGCGTCGGCCATGCAGGCGGCGAAGTCGTCGCAGGTGACGGCCTGGCCGTCGTGGCGCTGGAAGTAGAGGTCCATGCCTTTGCGGAAGCCGTCCGCGCCGAGCAGCGTGTGCATCATGCGGATGACCTCGGCGCCCTTCTCGTAGACCGTCAGCGTGTAGAAGTTGTCGATCTTGATGTAGGAGTCCGGGCGTACCGGATGGGCCATGGGGCCGTTGTCCTCGGGGAACTGCTGGGTGCGCAGCAGGCGCGCGTCCGCGATGCGCTTGACCGGGGCGGAGCCCATGTCCGCGGAGAACTGCTGGTCGCGGAAGACGGTGAGGCCTTCCTTGAGGCTCAGCTGGAACCAGTCGCGGCAGGTGATGCGGTTGCCGGTCCAGTTGTGGAAGTACTCGTGGGCGATGACGGCCTCGATCGCCTGGAAGTCGGCGTCGGTGGCGGTGTCCGGGTTGGCCAGCACGAGCTTGGAGTTGAAGACGTTGAGGCCCTTGTTCTCCATCGCGCCCATGTTGAAGTCGTCGACGGAGACGATCTGAAACAGGTCGAGGTCGTATTCGAGGCCGAAGGTCTCTTCGTCCCAGCGCATCGCTTTCTTGAGCGACGCCATGGCGTGGTCGGTCCGGCCGACGTTGTGCGGCTCGGTGTAGATGCGCAGCGTGACCTCGCGGCCGCTCTGGGTGGTGAACGCGTCCTGATGGCAGGCGAGGTCGCCGGCGACGAGGGCGAACAGGTAGCACGGTTTCGGGAACGGGTCTTCCCAGCGGGCCCAGTGGCGGCCGTCGTCGAGCTCGCCGGCGTCGACCGGGTTGCCGTTGGAGAGCAGGACCGGGTAGTCGGTTTTGTCGGCGACGATGGTGGTGCTGTAGGTCGCCATGACGTCGGGGCGGTCGAGGAAGTAGGTGATCCGCCGGAAACCCTCGGCTTCGCACTGGGTGCAGAAGTTGCCGCTGGACTGGTAGAGGCCTTCGAGGGCGGTGTTGTCCTTCGGATGGGTCTCGGTGACGACGGTGAGTTCGAACGTCTCGGGGACTTCCGGGACGGTGAGCTTGCCGTCGTCCGTGCGGTACGCGCCCGCGCCGAGTTCGTGGCCGTCGAGGGTGACCGAGATCAGGTCGAGGTGTTCGCCGTTGAGGATCAGCGGATCGCCCGGTTCCGCGGCGTTGCGGCGGACGCGCATGGTGTTGGTGACGCGGGTGGTGGCCGGATCCAGGTCGAAGCGCAGATCGACGGTCTCGATGCGGTACGCCGGCGGCGTGTAATCAGCCAGCCGGATGGGCTTCGGCGTCGCCTGGTCGTTCTTCATGCGGGTGCCTCCGGGGCGATGTTCGAGTCTATCAGCGTTATGGCGCGCGGTGGTGGGTGCGCGTGTAGGCCGCCAATGATGCACTTGTTGGGGGCTTTCGTCGTGGGTTCGATCCGCGAGGCGGCAGGGCCAAGGGCCAAGGGCCAAGGGCCAAGGATTGTTGTCGGATACAACGCGACGGGTGTCCAGCGTGGGTTTGCCGGCATTGCCCGGTGCCGGGTGTGCGGTGCGGGGTTTCGGGCGTGTGGGGCGGCACCGGGCAAGGCGGGCCTACGTGGGGCGGTGCGGGCGGCTTTTTTTGGGGGGTGCGCGCGTTCGCCTTTGGCGAAAACGCGCCTACGGGTTGGGAGACGGGCGTTGGCGTGATCCTGGGTGCGGTTTCTTGAGCTGATTCGCTCGGGGTGGGTGTGGGCGCTTATCATGCCGCGTTGGTTCGCGCCGGCGGTGGTCGGTGGGCACGGATTTGAGGGGAGATCGCTGTGGTTCAGGCCGTTTATGCAACCGACCATCGCCGGGGGACGCTGCTGGCGGCTACGGGTGTGCTCGTCGTCAGTTTCGATGCTTTGCTGGTGCGGCTAGCGGAGGCCTCGTCCGGGGATATCGTTTTTCTGCGCGGGCTGTTCATCGCGATCTCGCTGACTTTCATGCTGCGGCTGCTGCGCGGGCGCTGGACCTGGAACGCCCTGCGCGAGGGTGGCCGCCCCGCCTGGACGATGACGGTGACCATGGGGATGACCCAGATGCTGTTCGTCGTGGCGGTGATGCATACGCTCGCCGCGAACGTGGTCGTGATCCTGACGGCGGCACCGCTGTTCGCCGCGGTGCTGTCGGGCATCTTCCTGGGCGAATGGGTCCGAATGCGGACCTGGGTGGCGATGGCGCTGTGTATCGCCGGGATCGTGCTGGTGTTCGGCGGTTCGGTCTCGCTCGGGAACTGGGTTGGTGATGCGGTGGCCCTGCTGTGTGCGCTGATCGTCGCCGTCAATTTCACGCAGCTGCGGCGGGCCCCGCAGGTGAGCCGGCTGGCGCTGGTCAGTGGCGGCGGGCTGTTCGCGTGCCTCGCCTCGATTCCGTTCGCGGCTCCATTTGAGCTGTCGGGCCAGACGCTTGTTGTGGTCGGCGTGATGGGGTTGATCCAGATGCCGCTGGCGCTGGTGTTGATGACCGAGGCAACGCGCCATCTGCCCTCGGCGGAGGTGTCGCTGTTTCTGGTGCTGGAGGCGATCTTCGGGTCGTTCTGGGTGTGGCTGGTGCTGGGTGAGGAGCCGACCGGGGCGACGTTGATCGGTGGCGGGATCGTGATCGGGACGCTGGTGGGGCATTCGTGGCTGGCGTTGCGGCGGGAGCGGGTGGCGTAGAAGGCGGCAGGCGGCAGGCCGCAGAATCTTAGGCGCGTTTCGCCGAAGGCGAACGCGCGCATTTGGCCGGTGCGATGGGGCCGGTCGACGATGCGCCGGTGGCATGTAGCGGCGCGGGCGACGCCGGTGGGTTGTGCGGGCACGATCGCGACCGAGCTCGCTCCTACAGGGGGCGGGTTCTGCGAGTGCCTGGGCCGTTTGGGGCTTGCACCGGGGGCTCGCCGGGGAATGCCGGCATTGCGCGGTGGGATGCCGGGGACGGTTTTGGGCATCGGGGACCGCGCAAGGCCGGCCTACGTTGGCGGTGACCGGCGCGCGCGGCGTTCCCGGAATCGGGTCAGGCGAGTTGGCGTTCGATGTCTTCGGGGTCCCAGTCGCGGAAGACGTGGGTGTCGTGGACGTCCCAGGCGATCCAGCATTCGGCGCCTTCGCGGAAGCGTTCGCTGCTGTCGATGTGGTCGACCGACTTCACGCGGACTTCGATGCCCCCTTCAGTCTCCACGACGTAGGTGACGTTGTCGCCGAGGAACACGGCTTCGCGGATCTGGGCCCGCATGGCGTTGCTGCCATCCTCGGGTGCTTCCGGGCACAGGCGTACGCGTTCGGGGCGGACCATCATCAGGACCTTGTCGTTGACCTGGACACCGTCGGGGCGCGGTACGCGGATGCCGTTGTCGACGCCATCGACCGCGAGGACCGCGACGTCCTGTTCGAGTCCCTGTACGGGCGCCACGAGGAAGGTGGACGCGCCGATGAACGAGGCCACGAAGCTGTCCTGCGGGCGGTGGTAGAGGTCCTCGCCGGTGCCGATCTGGACGATGTGGCCGTGGTTGAACACGGCGATGCGATCGCTGAGGCGCAGGGCCTCTTCCTGGTCGTGGGTGACGTAGACGATGGTGGTGTCGATGCGGTCGTGCAGTGAGCGGATCTCCTGCTGCAGGTCTTCGCGCAGTTTGCGGTCGAGCGCGGACAGCGGTTCGTCCATGAGCAGCAGTCGGGGCTCGTAACTCAGGGCGCGCGCGAGCGCCACGCGCTGCTGCTGGCCGCCGGAGAGTTCGGACGGCTTGCGGTGCGCGAACTCTTCGAGCTGCACGAGTTTCAGGGTGCGGTTCACGCGGTCCTGGATGTCGCTCTTCGGGTACTTGCGGACCGAGAGCGGGAAACCGACGTTCTCGCGCACGGTCATGTGCGGGAACAGCGAGTAGCGCTGGAACACCATGCCGACGTTGCGCCGGTTCGGTGTGAGGCCGAGTACCGAGTTGCCGTCGATGCGGATGTCGCCCGAGGTCGGGGAGTCGAAACCGGCGATCATGTAGAGCGTCGTCGACTTGCCGGAGCCGCTCGGCCCGAGCAGCGTGAGGAACTCGCCGTGTGCGATCTGCAGATCGGTCTCGGCGACGGCGACGAAATCCCCGAAGTGGCGCGAGACGCCCTCGAGTTCGAGCATCGCGTGGGCGGGTTCGGGTTCGCGTTGGACCGCTTCACTCATTCGAACTTCTCCGGGTTACTGGTCCGCGTTCGTGACCGGCGGGCGCCGGAACCACTGGATCATTGCCGCCGCCAGCAGCAACACCAGCGTCAGCGCGACCATGAGCGCGGCGGCGGCCGCGATGACGGGACTGAGATCAAGGCGCAGCGCCGACCACATCTTGACCGGCAGCGTCTGCAGGCTCGGGCTCGACATGAAGATCGCGAGGACGACTTCGTCCCACGAGATCAGGAACGAGAACAGCGCGCCGGCGCCGATGCCCGGCATGATCGCGGGCAGCGTGACGCGCCACAGTGCCTGCGCGCGGGTGGCGCCGCAGACGATGGCCGCCTTCTCGATGTTCTCGTCGAACGAGCGCAGCGCGTTGGTCGTGCAGATCACCGAGAACGGCAGCGCCAGCACCAGGTGGCTGAGCGCGAAGGCCGTGAAGGTGCCCGACAGCCCGTAGCGCAGTGACGCGCCGTAGAGGCCGATGCCGATGATGATCAGCGGCACGATCAGCGGCGTGGTGGACAGCGCGGCCAGCGCGTCGCGCCCCGGGAAGCGGCCGCGGACAACCGCGAACGAGGCGGGTACGCCGAGCAGCACGGACATGACCGTCACGGCGATGCCGATCTTGAAACTGTTCATGATGGCGGTGAACCACGTGGGCTCGCTGAACAGTTTTTCGTACCAGCGCAGCGTCCAGTCCGGCGGCGGGAACGCGAGCCAAGGCGACGAGCCGAACGACAGCAGGATGATGAATACGATCGGCAGCAGCAGGAACAACCCCACGAGGATGTTCGACCCGTAGAGGACGTAGCGGAAACGGCCCATCGCCTTGAGATCGAGCAGCATCGCGTTCGCTCCTCAGGTGCTCGCCGTGTTGCGCTGGAAGCCGAGTACCGGCAGATAGATCGCCAGCGTGATCACCAGCAGGATCACCGCGGCGGCACCGCCGATGCCCCACTCGAGGTAGTTCAGTACCTGCTGGACGATGTACTCGGCCAGCATCATGTTCTTGGTGCTGCCCAGCAGCGCGGGCGTCACGTAATAGCCGAGCGACATGACGAACACCATCGTGCCGCCCGCGGTCAGCCCCGGTGTAACCAGCGGCAGGAATACCCGGGTGAACACGACCGGTGCGCGTGCACCGCAGACGGAGGCCGCCTGCAGTACGGTCTTGTCGATCGCCGCCATGCTCGTCTGCAGCGGCAGCACGATGAACGGGATCATGATGTAGGTCATGCCGATGACGATGCCGGTGAGGTTGTTCACCAGCGCGATCGGCTGATCGATCAGCCCGGAACCGACCAGCATCTTGTTGATGATGCCGCTGTTCTGCAGCAACACCAGCCACGCGTAGGTACGCGCCAGCAGACTCGTCCACATCGACAGCAGTACCACCGCGAGCACGAGCTTCGCGATGCGCCCGGGTGCGATGGTGATCAGCCAGGCCACCGGGAAGCCGAGCAGGATGCTGAAGATCGTCACCAGGATGGCGACGAGGAACGTGTTGCCGAGGATGTCGTAGAACGTGCCGCTGCCGAGCAGCTCGGCGTAGTTCTGCAGGCCGAAGACGGGATCCGTCACGCCCCGCAGAAATACGCCGAACACCGGCAGGAGGAACACGATCGCGAGGAACAGCAGGCCCGGCACGGCCGGCCCGAGCGAGCGCCAGCGGCTCGCGCTCGGGCCGGCTTTCGCCGGTGCGGTCCGCCGGGCGGCGCCCTGGCCGGACTGGCCAGGGCGCTCCCCCCGTGGTTCCGCCATTGTCGCTTCCGCCTTGCTCACTGCAGGACGAACTCGTTCCACTTCTCGGAGATCGCCGGGCCTTCCTCGGCCCAGTACTCGAGACTCATCGACACCTGCTCATCCGGATGCGCCGTGGACAGGTGCGGCCGGATCTCACTGTCGACCATCGGGTCCGACTTCTTGTTGATCGGCGTATACGCCGAACGGTTGGCGAAGTCGGCCTGGCCCTCGGCACTGACGGCATGCGCGATGAACTTCATCGCTTCCTCGCGGTTCTCGGTGCCCTTCGGCACGACGAGGAAGTCCGCGTGGGTCAGGTTGTCGTTCCAGGTGTAATCGACCGGCGCTTCATCCTGGAGCAGCTCGAACACGCGGCCGTTCCAGCAGAAGCACATGGCGACCTCACCCGAGGCCAGCGCCTGCTGCGACTCGGCACCCGAGCCCCAGAACGCCAGGTGATCCTCGATGGTTTCGAGTTTGTCGATCGCGCGGTCGACGTCGAGCGGATACAGGTTGTCGGGTTCCACGCCGTCGGCCAGCAGCGCCATCTCGAGGACGCCCGCGGTCGGCCACTTGTAGACCATGCGCTTGCCCGGGTATTCCTCGACGTTGAAGAAGTCCTCCCAGTTCTGCGGACCGCCGTCGCTGTAGGTGTTGGTGTTCCAGGCGAGGACGAACGAGAAGAAGAACGAGCCGACGCCGTGCTCACTGACGAAACGCTTGTCGAGCGGTTCCTTGTCGATGACATCGTAGTCGAGCGGCTCCAGCAGACCCTGTTTCGCGGCGCGCAGGGCGAACTCGCCCTCGACGTCGACCACGTCCCAGTTGACGTTGCCGGAATCGACCATCGACTTGAGCTTGCCGTAGTTGGTCGGGCCGTCCTGGATCACGCGGATCCCGGTCTCTTCGGTGAACGGCTCCGCCCAGGCGTTCTTCTGCGCCTCCTGGGTGGTACCGCCCCAGCTTACGAAGGTGATCGCATCCGCGGCGCTTGCCGCCGGTGCCATCGTTCCCAGCGCCAGGGTCATGCCGAACGCGCCCAGCAGCGCGTGTTTGTGGTTACGTTTTGCAATCATGGTTGTCTCCCAACCGCGCGTCTTCTTGGGTTGCAGTCCCGCTTCGCCGCGACACGCTTGAGCGAAACGGGCGTCGTGACCGGGCGCACCCGGCGTGACGGTTCCATACGGCCTTACCGCATTACGAACGGGTCCGGAATCGGGTCATCCGATGTGCGGACCCACACCGCCTTGGTACGGGTGTATTCGAGGACCGTCTCGGCGCCGCCCTCGCGACCGAGGCCGCTGAGACCATGGCCACCGAACGGCGCCATCGGCGAGACGGCGCGATAGGTATTGACCCAGACGATGCCCGCGTTGATGCGCTTCACCATCCGGTGCGAGCGCGCGAGGTCGCGCGTGAACACGCCGGAGGCGAGGCCGTAATCCGTGTCGTTGGCGATCGCCACGGCCTCGTCCTCGTCGTCGAACGAAAGGACGCTCAGGACCGGGCCGAACAGTTCTTCGACCGCGCTCGGTGAGGTGGCGCCATCGCAGTCGACGATGGTCGGTTCGAAGTAGAAGCCGCGCTCGACGCCGTCCGGACGCTTGCCGCCGCAGACGATCTTCGCGCCGGCTTTGGTGCTGCGCTCGAGCACGTTCTCGATGTGCTCGCGCTGGCCTGCCGTCGCCAGCGGCCCCATCTCGGTTTCCATATCACCGGGGTCACCGATGCGGATCTCGCGGGCCTTCGCGGCGAGGCGTTCAACCAGCGCGTCCTTGATCGAGCGGTGCACGACGAGACGCGAACCGGCCACGCAGCTCTGCCCGGAGGCGGCGAAGATGCCGGCGACGATGGCGTTGGTGGCGCTGTCGAGGTCGACGTCGTCGAATACCACCACCGGCGATTTGCCGCCGAGTTCGAGCGTCGTGTGCGCCAGGTTCTCGGCGGTGTTGCGCACGATGTGTCGGGCGGTGTCCGGACCGCCGGTGAAGGCAACGCGAGAAACCCGCGGGTGGCTGGTCAGCGGTTTGCCGCAGTCCTCGCCGAAGCCCGTGATGATGTTGACCACGCCTGGCGGGAAACCGGCCTCGTGCACCAGGCGCGCGAATTCGAGCAGCGGCGCGGGGCCGTCCTCGGAGGCCTTGAGCACGACCGGGCAGCCCGCGGCGAGTGCCGGGCCGAGTTTCACGGCGGAGAGCATGAACTGGGAGTTCCAGGGCACGACGGCGGCGACCACGCCGATCGGCACGCGCTGGAGCGTAACGTCCATGTCCGGCTTGTCGATTGGCAGGTGGCGCCCTTCGAGTTTGTCCGCGAGGCCGGCGAAGTAGCGGTAGTACTGCGCCATGTAGCGGATCTGGCCGGCCGTCTCGCGGATGATCTTACCGGTATCACGCGTCTCGATCTCGCCGAGGCGCTGCGCGTTGTCTTCCAGCAGATCGCCGAGCCGGTACAGCAGCTTGCCGCGCTGCGTGGCGGTCAGGCCGGCCCATTCGCCGTCCGAGAGTGTGCGCTCGGCCGCCTTGACCGCGCGGTCGACATCATCGGCGTTGGCGGCCGGCATCTCCGCCCAGGCGACCTCGGTCGCCGGGTCGATGCTCTCGAACGTGCGCTGGCCGTCTTCGAAGCGGCCGTCGATGTATTGCTGGAATCGGGTCAGTGCCATCTCAGCCCCCCTGCTGCCCGGCGGCGGCCGGGCGTGCATCGGCGAAAGCCGGCATCACCTCGTCGATGAACAGCTCGAGCGAGCGCTTCTTCTCGGCGTGCGGCATGCCGCCGTCGATGTGGAAGCAGTACTGATCCACGCCCCAGTCGGCATAGCGCTGGATGCGCGGGATGATCTCGTCGGGCGTGCCGATCATCTGGTTGCGGCGGATCGTCTCCGGGTCGTACTCGTCGCGATTGGCGACATCCTCGTACGGCACCGCTTCCGGGAAGCCGTCGCGCACCTCGCCGATGTTCTTGAACAGGTTCTCGAAGTGGCGACCGAAGCGGATATAGGCATCGACCGGACGACGCCAGTCGTCGGGGTTGTCGAGTACGGCCGTCTGGCGGGCGATCATCAGCCGCGGGCGCGGCACATCGGGATTGGCCGCGCAGGCCGCGTCGAACTTCTTGCCGAGGTCCTCGACTTCCTCGTCCGGCTTCGAGAGCGGCGTGCCCATGACGTTGCAGCCGTTCGCGACGGCGAATTCATGCGTGGGCTGACCGCGCGCCGCGATCCACAGCGGCGGGTGCGGCTGCTGCATGGGCCTCGGCACCGAGGTCGCCGAGGCGAAGTCGTAGCACTCGCCGTGGTGCTCGTAGTCGCCCTTCCAGAGACCCTGGATGGCGGGCACGAGCTCGTTCATGTACTTGGCGCCTTCGTGCTGCGAGATGTTCAGCATGCGGTCGAATTCGTACTGATAGGCGCCGCGCGCGATGCCAAGCTCCAGCCGGCCGTTGGTCATGACATCGGCCATGGCGGCCTCGCCGGCGAGCCGGATAGGGTTCCAGTACGGCGCGGTGACGATCGCGGTGCCGAGGCGGATCCGGTTCGTCTGCGGCGCCATGTACGCGATCAGCTCCAGCGGATTCGGCGAGATGGTGAACTCGATCGTGTGATGCTCACCGAACCAGGCCGTCTCGAAGCCACCCCGGTCGGCGATCTGCACCAGTTCGGTCATCTCCTCGAGCAGTTGCCGATGGGAGATGTCCTTGCTGAAGCGCTCCATGTTGACCAGTAATGAGAATTTCACGTCATGTACCCCTGTCTTGTTTCGGTCGTTTCGGTCCGGCGATAACGGCAACCCGGGTAGGCCGGCTTTTGCCGACAGGCAACAGCCGGCATGCTCTTGTACAGAGCGTGTACCTTGTCCGCCGGCTGGCTCCCTTCGGTCGCAAGCCGGCCTACGGGCTCGGGGAGACCGAGCGCACTCATGACCGCGACCCCAGTGGATGAACCTGGCCCGCCTCGAAGTCGCCGACGTACACCCCGAAGCGGTCTTCGACGCGCTCGTTCACGTAACGGCCGAGCATCGAGCGCAGCGCGCTGTCGGGGAGGCGCTCCCACGGGATCTCGTCGAGCGGGATCATGCGCGCGCCGGCGCCCTCGCCCGGTGCGCGGCGGATCTGGCCGCGGTAGTAGACGTTCAACGATCCGCTTTGATCGTGCTCGAACACGGCGAACAGGAAGCCGATCTCGGCATCGACCTGCAGCTTCTGCAGCCGGCCGAGCAGGCTCTTCGGATCGCTCGCCGGACCGAGCCGGGAGCCGACGGGCAGTGAGAGGTTGCCCTGGTCGTCCTCGATCAGCAGCACGTTGCCATCGCTCTCGAGGATGCCGCCCACGCAGGTCTTCTGGCCGGGCGACGGGATGGCATCCTGTTCCAGGCCGGACGTGAGATACGCGCCGCGGAAATAACCGAGCGGATTCGCGGGCGTGTAATGGAAATCCTGTACCTCACCGATCAGGATCAGGTGATCGCCGGCCTCGACGCGCTTGTGCACGCGGCAGTCGACCCAGGAGAGGCTGCCGTCGATCACCGGGCTGCCGGTCATGCCGCGATGCCAGCTCACGTAGGAGAACTTGTCCGCCGCCTTGCCGGCGAAAATCCCCGAGACCTCACGCTGCTCTTCAGCCAGCACGTTGACCGCGAAGTGCTCGGTCTCGGCGTACACCGGGTAACTGAGCGCGTTGTGGTCGATGCACACCAGCACCAGCGGCGGCTCCAGCGAGACCGACGTGAACGAGTTGGCGGTAAAGCCGCGCGGGCGATCCTCGCCGTCGACCGTGGTTATCACGGTGACGCCGGTCATGAAGGTACCCAGCGCCTTGCGCAGTTCGCGCGGGTCGATGGCCTGTTCGGACATGGGTGTCGGCTCCGGCTGTGCTTGTGCGCTCGTCATGACGATTGGGCCTCCGCATCGGCGCCCCGGCCACCCGTGGCCTGGCGAAGAAAACGTTCGATCAGCGGGTTCACGCTGTCGGGTTCGACGTAGGCCATCATGTGGCGCGCGCCGGGCACGACCGCGAACTCGCCCAGCGGACTCTCCGTGGCCATGCGGCTGGACATTTCGGGGGTCGAGTTCGGATCGTGCTCCCCGGTCATGAACAGCGCCGGCACCGCGAGTTCCGGCAACCGCCCACTGAAGGCGTCGTCCGCGCAGGCGAAGCAGCCGTAGACACGGGCGTAGCCCGCCGGGTCGACGGCGTCCAGCAACTGGCGCACGGCGGCGATGCAATCGGGCTGCCGCGCCCGCTGTTCCGGGCCGAACCAGCGGTCGAGCGTTTCCTCCAGGGTGGCCTCGCCGTTGCCCTCGGCCAACCGCCGGGCGCGGTCCTGGACCGCGGAGCGCTGCGCGGGGCTGCGCTCGTAGACGGCATTCAGCGCGACCACGTCGACCACCCGTTCGGGCGCATGGAGCGCGAAATCGATCGCGACCAGCGAACCCATCGAGTGGCCGGCCAGGTGCGCACGCTCGATCCCCAGTTCATCGAGCAGTTCGCCCAGTTGCCGGCGCAGGTCGGCGAGCCCGGTCTGCTCCGGCGGCAGCGGGCTATCGCCATGGCCCAGCATGTCGTAGGCGATCACGCGCCAGCCCCGCTCGGCGAAATACGCGATCTGCGGCGCCCAGACGGCGCGGTTCATGCCGACGCCGTGGACCAGTACCAGCGGCTCGCCGCTGCCGGCCTCGATCCACGCGGTACCGTCCGCGGCGCGGAACGCCTCGGCCGCCGCCGTGTCGACGTTATTCGCCGGCACCACCGAGTTCCTTCATGTCCTGGTAGCGGTCGCCGATCCGGTGATGCGGACGCCCGCCCACCGAGGCGCCGAGCGCCACGATGATTTCGTCCGGCGTCGGCGCGTCGCTGATCGAGAACTGGATCGTCAGGTAATGCGAGCGCATGCCCGCGTCGTGCTTGTGCATCAGCGGGATGCTGATCGGCGCGTCGGGTCCGCCGCGGGTATTGGTGAAGCTGAGGAAGCTCTCGGCGCCGACCGCATTGCGGTAGATATTGCCGAAACGCAGGGTGTGGACCAGCCCCGATCCGTGTTCGATCTCGCCAGAGGTGCCGACGACGGCCGCCTTGCCATAGGCCTCGACGGCATCGCCCGAACCGGCCATGCGCAGGATCTCGTCCGTCAGGAGCTGGCCCAGAATCGGCGCGAAGGCGTGAATCTCGGGCTTCAGGTCCTCGACGAAGCCGCGCCCCGCCCAGGGGTTGTCCAGCACGGCGGCCGCGGCCAGCAGACGCAGCGGCGGCTTGGCCTCACGCCCGCCCTCGATGCGCTGTTCCTCGGTCCAGCTCACGGTCTTGCGGATTCTCGGCTCCATTGCCGCTCCCTTCGTTACGGCGCCTGCGCGGCGCATGTCCCGCCCCGAATCGGCCTCTTCGCCGCCCGGGCAATATGTTGGTAAGATTGTATACCAGCATACGGCCTGTCAAGTCATCGTCGTACAAGCAGCTAATCGGCCAGGCTTGCGGCAACCTGCGATGACGCATTCAATACGCGCAGGGCGACAGGGCTCAGCGAGGGAGTATCGATCGATGGCGGAACCGGGAGATGGCGATTCCATGCGCATCCAGCGCACGGCGAAGACGCTGCGGCAACTCGCGCTGGAGAAAATGCGGGACGCGATCCTCCGCTTCCGTTTCCGCCCCGGGGACCGCCTGACGGAACGCGAACTCTGCGACCGGCTCGGCGTCAGCCGCAGCGTCGTGCGCGAGGTCCTGCGCCACCTGGAGGCCGAGGGTCTGGTCGAGACCATTCCCCATCAGGGCCCGGTGGTCGCGCGCTTCGATCCGGCCAAGGTCGAGCAGATCTACGAGATCCGCGCCCTGCTGGAGCCGATGGCCGCGGCCGCCTGCGCCGAACAGGCCGACGCCGCCGCGGCCGAGCGCCTCGACCGCGCCATCGACGCGATCGACCAGGCCTTCGACGGCGGCGATCCGCCCGCGATTCTGGAGGCGACCACCGCCTTCTACGATGAACTCTTCCAGTGCAGCGGCAAGCTGGTGGCCTGGGAGATCGTTCGCTCCCTCAACGCCCGCATCAACCACCTGCGCGGCATGACCATCTCCTCCGAGAACCGCCGCCGTGCGGCCATACCGGAGATGCGCCGCATCCAGCAGGCGATCGCCGCCGGTGACGCCGAGGCCGCGAGTATCGCGTCCCGCGATCACGTTCACCGCGCCGCCGATATCGCGCGCGAATTCCTGCACCGCGAATTCATGCCCGGCGATGCCGGCACATCGGCAGCCAGCGAATAAGGCGGCGGGCACCGTAGCGAGAGCGTGCGGACGGACGGACGCGCCCACGAACCGGTTGCCGGCGTGCGTGGCCGTCTCCGCTGTAGTCGGCCCTTCAATCGAACGGGCCGCACATCGCGAGCAAGCTCGCGATCAGCCACGTCTCCAGTGGAAACGCTCCTGACTCCAGCCAGATCACTGGCCCGGCGTGCGATAATGCGCATCCGCCGCCGGAGTTGCAGGATGCACGCCGAAGCCATCGTTCACGCCATTTTCATCATCTTCACCGGCGCGGCCATCCTCGCCACGGTCGCGCTGTATGCGCGCCAGGCCTTGCCGGTGGCGTATATCGCGCTGGGTCTACTGACGGGGCCGGTGCTGGGCGAACTGGGCATCGGTCTGGGGCTGGCGGCGGATCCAGCGATCATCCGCGGCATGGCGGAGGTGGGGATCATCTTCCTGCTGTTCCTGCTGGGCCTGAACCTGGAGCCCCAGGAGCTCAAGCGCCTGCTGCGTGAGGTGACCGTCGTTACGGTGATCACCTGTGGCGCGTTCTGGGTGGTCGGTGCCGCGATCGGTGCGCTGTTCGGCTTCGGTGTGCTGGAGGCGGTGCTGATCGGGGCGGCGATGATGTTTTCGTCGACCATCATCGGCCTGAAGCTTCTGCCGACCTCGGCGCTGCACCATCAGCGCATGGGCGAGATCATCGTATCGATCCTGCTGCTGCAGGATGTGATCGCCATTGCCATTCTGCTGCTCATCCAGGGATCGGGCGGCGGTGACACGCCGGGGCAGGATCTGCTGATCAGTCTGGGGGCGGCACCGCTGTTCGTCGTGTTCGCGTTCCTGTTTTCGCGTTACGTGATCACGCATCTGTTCCACCGCTTCGATGCCATTCGCGAGTACATCTTCCTGCTGGCGATCGGCTGGTGTCTCGGGCTGGCGGAACTCGGTTACTCGCTCGGCCTGTCGTACGAGATCGGTGCCTTCGTCGCGGGGGTGTCGCTGGCGACCAATCCGGTCGCGCGTTTCATCGCGGAGAGCCTGAAACCGCTGCGCGATTTCTTCCTGATCATGTTCTTTTTCGCCCTCGGTGCGAGCTTCGACCTCGCCGTCCTGCCGGACGTTTTCTGGCCGGCGCTGACCCTGGCGGTGGCGGCGCTCGCGATCAAACCGTGGGTGTTCGACCGGGTGCTGGAGCGCCAGAAAGAGGCGCACGATCTCTCCCGCCAGATCGGCGTGCGGCTGGGACAGATCTCGGAGTTCTCACTGCTGGTCGCGATCGCGAGTTTCGAGAACGAGCTGATCTCCGCATCGGCGAGTTACACCATCCAGGCGGCGACGATCATGACGTTCATCGGTTCGTCGTACTGGATCGTGCTGCGGTATCCGACGCCGGTGGCGGTTACGGAGCGTCTGCGGCGGGATTGAGGGAGCGGGGTAGCCGGCTATTGTGCCGGTCATGTCTGCATCGATATGCCCTCGGCGCAATCATCGCGAGCAAGCTCGCTCCTACAGGTAAAACCAGCCGCCGGGTGGCAGGATTCATGTAGGAGCGAGCTTGCTCGCGATCGTACCCGCGAAACCTGTCGGCAACGATCAGGTCTCGATCGGCACGATGTTGTCGGTGCGCCGCGGCACGCGCTGGCATTCGTTGAAGATCCTGGCGGTGCAGCGTTCGCAGATCTCGCGTTCGAGACGCTCGAAGATGCCGGCGATGGCGTTTTCCTTGCGCGAGAAGATGTGGTCACGGCCGAAGGCCTGGGCGTAACCGCTGCGGCGCAGGAACGCCATCTGCTCCAGGCGCACGTCGCACAGATACAACCCGCCCCCCATGCGTTCCAGCCGCCGGGCCTCGGCGACGAGCATCTGCGCGCCGGCGCTGTCGATATAACTGATGTTGCTGCAGACGATCAGGATATGCTTGCGCGCGTCGGACCCTTCCGACAGCCGCCCGAGTGTCTCCGAGATCGGCTGCACGGACCCGAAGAACAGATGACCGTCGATCCGCACGATCTTGAGCTGCGGGCACTCGGTCAGGTGCTTCCGACGCAGATTGGCGAAACGCCGTTTCGGATTGTTCGGATCGGGCGCGAGGCTGAACACGGAGGGGTTGGCCGCACGGTTCAGGAACAGCACCAGTGACAGCAGCACACCGGCCAACACCGCGAACGCGAGATCGACCAGCAAAGCCGTGAAGAACGTGACCAGCAACACGGTCGTATCCTGATAGCTGGAGCGCCAGATCTCGCGGATATATTTGCGATCGATCAGGTTCCATGCGACCAGCAGGATCATGCCGCCCATCGCCGCGGTCGGAAGATACGCGGCCAACGAACCCACGCCGAACAGGATCAGCATCAGGAAGGCGGCCGAGAACAGGGCCGACAGCGGCGTGCGCGCGCCCGCCTCGTAGTTGATGCCGGAGCGTGTGAACGAGCCCGAACTGGCGTAACACGAGGCGAATGCGCCGACGATGTTCGACAGCCCCTGGCCGATGAACTCCTGGTTGCCATCGATCCGCTGCTGCGAACGCAGGGCGATCGCGCGGCCGATCGACACGGCCTCGATCAGGCCGAGCAGGGCGACGGCGAGCGCCGGGGCGGCCAGATCACGCAGGATCGCGAAGTCGAGCGTCGGCAGGCTGAGCTGGGGCACGCCACTCGGCAGACTGCCGACGACCGCGACACCGTGTTCGGCCGCGTTGAGCCCGTACCCGGCGAGGCCGCCAGCGAGCATCGCCAGCAGGAGGTACGGCCATTTCGGGCGCACCATGCGGATCCCGATGGCCACGACGAAACTGGTCGCCGCGATCGCGAGCACCCGCGGCTGTACGGCCCCCAGGTGGGTCAGGGCGTAATACCACACCTCAAGGAAACTGCCGCCGCGGGGGATCTCCAGCCCAAGGACGTGGCGCAGCTGACTGGTCACCACGAGGATCGCGGCGGCGGCGGTAAAGCCGGTGATCACCGCCGGCGAGACGAAGTTGACTAGGGTCCCGAGGCGCGCGAGGCCGAAGCCGAGCTGGTATAGCCCGGCCAGCAGCGTGAGCGTCAGTGCGAGCGAGATGTACATCTCGCTGCCGGGCGTGGCAAGCGGCGCCAGGGTCGAGAAGACCATGATCGACAGGGCCAGCGTCGGCCCGGAAATCAGGTGCCAGGAGGAACCGAACAGCGCGGCGATGATCGCGGGCACGATCGCGGTATAGAGCCCGTACTCGGGTGGCAGGCCGGCGAGCAGCGCGAAAGCGACACCCTGGGGCAGCACGACCACGGCGTTGGTGAGGCCGGACCAGGCATCAGCCCGCGCGGTGGCCTTGTCCACCCGCGGCCACCAGCGCATGAACGGCAACATGCGCCGCCATGGGATCACGCGCTGAATCACGCCTCTTTCCTTGCTGCGGCAGTGGCGGGCATTCGCCTCCCTGGGTGTGCGGTGCCCCGGCCCGGCGCGGGCCAGGCGGGAACAATATTGAGCGCCGACAACGCCACGCTGGCGATACCCCGGACGCGGGGCGATGTCGATTCCCCGCCTGTGATTATGAACTATGCCGGGGCCGACGCAGAATCGCGTCGTGCCGGGGTGTGGCGGCGGTCAGGGAATCGAGACAGCTTGTGCCCGATCATGCCGGCTGTTGCCTGTCGGCAAAAGCCGGCCTACGCGCTTCGACCGCCCCCCGGCAGGCGGCTTGCGGTCGAAGGGAGACAGCCGGCGTTCGGATACACAGCCCGCTCGTGGTACGGACGAACGGGACTTTGCCGGCAGAACCCCCCCGGGCGGTGCGAGCGCTGCCCGCACCGCCCGCGGGACGTGTGCCGGCTCGC
>NZ_LVEG02000023.1 GCF_001614315.2 Halofilum ochraceum | reverse complement strand
GCCAGCCGGCGACAGCGTTTGCGGTTGCCGCCGCATCGAATCATCGGGAACGCCGGCTGTTGCCTTCGGCAAAAGCCGGCCTACGCACTACCCCTCAACGTAGGCCGGCTTGCGACCGAAGGGAGCCAGCCGGCGACAGCGTTCGCGGTTGCTGCCGCATCGAATCATCGGGAACGCCGGCTGTTGCCTTCGGCAAAAGCCGGCCTACGCACTGCACCCCAACGTAGGCCGGCTTGCGACCGAAGGGAGCCAGCCGGCGGGAACGTTTCCGGTTGTCGACCGATCAAATCATCGGCAACGCCGAACTTGGTCCCGGGAGAAGCCCGCCCACGACGGCTTGATGCCCCAGGTGCGCGCATTTTGCGTGGCACGTATTATGCTTTTGAGGCCGAATCCGGACGCGGCCACGGGATCGCATCTGTCCGGCATGCAACGGTAGAGCGATGCAATGGATAGGGGAGGCGGGCGCGTACATGTGCCCCATGACACCATCGCGCGCCAGAGGCCCGGGTCGTGGACGCCACCACCCGGCAGCCCGGAGCGCGAGTCGCCCCAACAGGCGATCCTGATCATCCGCCTGTCGACGCTCGGCGACGTCGCCCTCGCATCGGCCGTCATCGACCCGCTGCGGCGCCGCTACCCCCACGCGCGGCACGTCTGGCTGGTCTATCCCGAGGCCGAACCGCTGATCGCCGGAAACCGGGCCCTGGACGCCGTCATCACCATCCCGCATTCGCAATGGGGTCGCCTGCTGCGCCGCGGGCGCTGGCTGCGGCTCGCCCGCGAGGGCAGGGCCTTCATCCGCCGCCTCCGCGCGGAACGCTTCGATCTCGCGCTCGACCTGCAGGGGCTGTGGAAGAGCGCGATCTGGGCGCGGCTGGCGGCCGTGCCGCAGCGCATCGGCGTGGCGCCGCGCGAGGGCAGCTCCATGCTGGTCAACGGCCTGGTCGAACGGAACCCGACCCTCGCCACGCCCGGTGGCGAGTACGATGCCCTGCTGTGGCGGCTCGGCGCCGATCGCGTCCGCTCCCGCCTCGGCATCGCACCCACGCGCGCCGCCCGGGAGGCCGCCAAAGAACGGCTCATCGGTGCGGAGTTGACCCGGGGCTTTATCGCCCTGTGCCCGTTCACCAAGCGCCGCCCCAGACAATGGCCCGTCGAGCACTGGGCCGCGCTCGCGACACGGCTGCACGAGGAGGCCCGCTTGCCGGTGGTCCTGTTCGGCGGTCCGCGCGACCACGCCGCCGCGGCGCGGATCCTCGCTGCGCCGGGCGGCGAGGGCATCATCGACTGGACCGGCGCCACCGACATCGGCGAAGCCGCCGCGCTGCTCGCCCGGGCCGCGCTCGTCATCGGCGTCGATACCAGCCTCACGCACATCGCTGCCGGCCAGGGCCGCCCGACCGTCGCGCTGTTCGGCGCTACCCGCCCCTGGCGCGCACCGGTATCGCTCCCGATCCGCGTCCTCGGCCAGAATCCCGCGCCCGCACCCTCCGGTCCGCGATCAAGCGGTGACGGCGCCAGAACCAGCGGCATGCAGGAGATCGCCGTAGGCGAGGTCCTGACCACGGCCCACACCCTCCTCGATCGGCGCGTGGACGGCGTACGGTCCGCCATGGAACGCCGCGGCGCCTGATACCGCCAACCACCCCGTAGGTTGGGTTGAGCGAAGCGATACCCAACACACCACGCCAAGGGCTTTGACACGATGGATCGTCGGGGCGGCGGACGGGGTCTCGTGTTGGGTTTCCTTCGTCAACCCAACCTACGCAATCCAGGCAGCCCCGCACCTCGCGTGCATACCGAATACGTCGACAAACCCGATGTCCCCGGAATCATCCACGCACCTATCCCACAACCGCGCGCAATCGCGCTAACCGGCATCAACCTGTACGATTCCGCATCGACCGGAACCACGAATCACCCGCCAGGGAGCCCCATCACATGAACACCGCGCCCCGAACCCCGCTGCAACCCGTCCTGCTGGCCGGCGGCTCCGGCACGCGGCTGTGGCCGCTGTCGCGGCGCGCGTACCCGAAACAATTCGTGCCGCTGCTGGGCGAGGAGAGCCTGTTCGCGGCCACGCTGGGGCGCCTGAACGGCCTCGAGCATGCCGCCCCCATGGTTGTCTGCAACGAGGAGCAGCGCTTCCTGGTCGCGGAAGAGGTCCGCAACAGCGCCATCGAGCGGGCATCCATCCTGCTCGAACCCGCCGGGCGCAACACCGCGCCGGCGATCGCGCTGGCCGCGCTCGAGGCGCGCGCCGACGACAGCGACCCGATCCTGCTGGTCCTGCCGGCCGACCACGCCATCCCGGACAGCGCCGCCTTCGCCCGCGCCGTCGAGGCGGCGGCGGCCGCGGCGGCGGCGGCCGCGGCGGAGGACGGCGCGCTCGTCACCTTCGGCATCGAACCGCGCTCGCCCGCCACCGGCTACGGCTACATCAAGGCCGCGGCGGGCGAGGGTGTGCGCCCGGTCGAGGCCTTCGTCGAGAAACCCGACCGCGCCACCGCCGAGGCCTGGCTTGCCGCGGGCGGCTACTACTGGAACAGCGGCATGTTCGTCTTCCGCGCGAGCGCCTTCCTGGAAGAACTCGAACGCCACGCGCCGGCCATGCTCAAGGCCGTCGAAAAAGCCCACGCCGGCCACACCGCCGATCTCGACTTCCTGCGCTTCGACGCCGCCGCCTTCATGGAATCCCCCGCGGAATCCGTCGACTACGCCGTCATGGAGCACACGAAACGCGCGGTGGTCGTGCCCTTCGACGGCGACTGGAGCGACGTCGGCTCCTGGCAGGCGCTGTGGGAGGCCGGTATCGCGGCGGGCGAGGGCGATGCCGGCGACAATGTCCTGCACGGCGATGTCATCACCAGTTCCACAGAGCGCTGCTTTCTGCACGCCTCGCACCGCCTGATCGCCGCCGTCGGGCTGCAGGACTGCGTCGTCGTTGAGACCGCCGACGCCGTCCTTGTCGCACCGCGCGAGCGTGCGCAGGAAGTGAAGAAACTCGTCGAGCGTCTGGAGGCCGATGGCCGCACGGAGCAGGACGAACACCGGCGCGTGTTCCGCCCCTGGGGCAACTACGAAGGCATCGACCACGGCGAACGCTTCCAGGTGAAGCGCATCGTTGTCGACCCCGGCGGCTGCCTGTCCCTGCAGAAACACCACCACCGCGCGGAGCACTGGGTCGTCGTCCGCGGCACCGCCAAAGTCACCAGCGGCGAGGAGCAGTTCCTCGTCACCGAAAACCAGTCCACCTACATCCCGCTCGGAACCGTCCACCGCCTGGAGAACCCCGGCCACATCCCCCTGGAACTCATCGAAGTCCAGTCCGGCAGCTATCTCGGCGAAGACGACATCGTCAGATACGAAGACCAATACGGCCGCTGAGCGAGCCCCACCAGACCCCAACGTAGGCCGCCTTGCGACCAAAGGGAGCCAGCCGGCGACAGCGTTTCCGTTTATCGACCCATCGAATCCTCGCGAACGCCGGCTGTTGCCTTCGGCAAAAGCCGGCCTACGGGGGGATTATTCGTACATCATCGCCGCGTCGCGCATACGGGGGACGTGGCGGCGGATGTAGGCGGCGTTGAGGCGGTCACCGTTGAAGAACTGCTGCTCCAGGCTGCTGCCGCGGCGCAGGGTGTCGCCGGTCGCGAAACTGACGACGTTGCGGTCCTCGCCCACGCGGGTGTTCAGGCTGTACCGCCACCGCGGATCGCCGCGCACCTGGAACAGGCTCGGATCCATATCGCGCCGGGGCGTCAGGGGCAGGGTGGCGCGGATGCCGACGAACTCGCCGACCGTCCTGCGGTAGAACAGGCTGATCGTCGTATCCCCGAACTGGTGATGCGACTCCACCATCGTGCCCTCGTCCTGGCCCCAGAAGCGCCCGGTCGTCACTTCCAGCGCGGCATCGAAGCGCGGGCTGTAATAGCGATACGAGCCGAGCGCGAGTTCCCGCTCCTCGTCGACATCGCTGCGCCGATCCTCGAACACACCCGCGCGGCCCGACAGACGGTGATGCCCGTCCGCCGACTGCCATACGCCTTCACCCAGGGCGCCGTAATAATCATCGCGGAAGCGCCCGGCGCTCAACTGCGCCATCGCCGGCCCGACGGGCAGCGCCTGCTGCAGCACGATATCGCGGATCCCGGACTCCAGCGCCTGGTCGCCGAAGATCGCGCCTTCCTCGAAATCCTCCGACTCGGTCAGCGGTTCAACCGCACTCACCACCGCCTGTGCCCCGGTCCACAGCGGCACGCGCAGCTCCGCGCGCAGCCCGAGTGAGTAGTCCAGCACGCCGACCTCGGTCGCCACGCCGGTCACCACGTCCGGCGACAGGATCAGGCGCGGGCGCAGCGCCGAGCTGCTCTCGTCGCGATAGCGCCAGTTCACCTCCGCCTCACTGCCGCCCGGCTCGAACACCCGCATCCCGGCGCGGACCGCCGCGGCCCCCGGTGCCTCGCCTTCGCAGCGCCCGAGATAGCAACGCCAGGCCTGCGTCGGCACCTCGACACCGATCACCGGCACGCCGACATTCAGCAGCACGACCCGGATCCGCTCGAAACGCTCCGTCGCCGCCGGCACCGCCTGCGCCAGCATCACGCCGAGGCCATCCAGTTCGTTGCGGTTATAGACCGTGTTCTCGGCGCGCATCACCAGCGCGTCGTCGGTCTGCCCGACACTGATGTTCTCGAACCCGTGCGCCTGCAGCCGGCCGATCAGCGCGGGCAGGGGTGGGCGCCCGGTCGTGTCCATCAACGGCTCGGCCGCTGGCGCAGACTCCTCGCTATCGTCCGCGGCCGAGTCCGTTGCATCCGCCGCGTCCTCGCTGCCCGATTCCAGGCTCACAGCGGAACCACCCGCCGCATCGGCTTCGCCGGCCGCGGCGTCCGTCCCCGTTTCCGCGCCTGTCTCGGTCCCCGGTTCCGGCGCAGCGTCTTCCCGCGATTCCGCAGGCTCGAACACGCCGTGATCGGGCTCGGTGGCGCCCCCGAGCGGTACCGTCAGGGAAATCCCGGCAAAGCTCCCGTCCTGTTCACTGGCCGAACTCGCGACCTGCAGATCGAGATCCACACGCATGGGCACGTCACCGAGGCGCGTCGCGTGGTGCAGGCGCACGCCGGCATTCGCGGCGTGCGCGTCGTGCTCGGCGATTACGTCCATCCAGTCGGTCGCGGCCCAGGACACACCGCCGAACGCCCCATCCAGACGCCCGATCGCGCTGTCACTGCGCCCGAAGCCCAGGCTGATGTCTACCGGGCCCCAGCGCTCGGTCGCGACGGCGTACTCGGCCTTGAAATCCTGGGTCTCGCCGGCCGGGTCCTGCAGACCCACCGCCAGGTTCGGCCAGGCATCGGGTGTCGGCAGACGGAACTTGGCGTTGAAGGAGAGATCCCGGATCCCGGGATCGGACGAAGGATTCTGAAAGTAATTGCGGCTGTTGTTGTTGGTCGCGATGCGCCCGTTGATCTCGAGGTTCGGGAGCAGCCCCAGCGAGAGCAGGTAGTTGGAACCCGTGATGTACTCGCCCGCCAGTTCGACCTGCGTGGAATACCCCGCCGTCATGGCGCCGAACGGCGTCACCCGTGCATGGGGGATGTTGAAGAGCCCCGTATAGCCCTGCCACGAGAGCCCCGGTGCGGTATCGATCGCCGGCGCGGCGTGCGCGCATACCGGCACGCCGGCCGCGACAAGCAGGGCCAGGCGCACAACCGGCCCGCAGGCACGTTGGAACGCGTTCAGTGACATGGGCACGGGCGCCGCAAAAAGCATACCAACGCCCGCGGGGGTGCGGGCGTCGGCATCGGTTCAGGGAGGTGCGCCGGCCGCTCGCCGCGGCCGGCGCGGTAGATCAGCCGCTGGCGCCGGTGGCGCCGGTGGCGTCCTCTTCTTCCTCTTCGGCGACCGTCTCGGCTTCCTCGATATCGGCCAGCACGTCACCAATTTCATTTTGGATGGTATTGCTGTTCACAGTACCCACGTTGCTGGCGGTGTTCGCAGCCGCGTCGGCCGCGTCGGCGGGAGAGGTATCCTGGTTATCTATTTCGTCCACGATCTGCGTCGCGATGCCGGCGAGATTGTCGTTGATCTTCCGGGCCGACAGCGCCTCGCGAGCGAGAACGGTTCCGTCGGAAGTGCCATCGCCGCCAGCCGCGCTATCGATTTCCGCGCGTGTCTGCTGAATCAATTCGCGCACTGCCGAGGACGTAGCAGCCGCCTTGCCATTGCCGGCCTCGATGTAGTCGTCATTCAACACGTCGACATCAACGCCATTGTTCGAGAGCGTGCTCTCGATCGAGCTCTTGGCCTGACTCACCGCGTTCGAGGTGGATGTGCCGTTGTTGGCAATGAGCCGCTCGGCCTCGGCCTGGACCATCGTGGTCAGCGGCGTCACGACTTTTGAGCTCGCCGGTGCACGAAGCTCAAAGCTGGAGCCGACGTCCGTCGGGTTTGCCCCGTTGAAGTCGGTGATCTCCGTCGTGCTTGGGGTCGCACGCACGAGCGTGGGCGCACTTGGGCTGGACGTCGTGAGGCTGAACTGCCCCTCGCTCGCGGTCGTGCTGCTCGCCTCGCCACTATCGCATTGATTGTTGAAGTTGACGTCGACACAGACTGTCGCGCCCACCAGGTAACTGTTAATAGCGCTGGCGTCGCGGTCGAACGTGACGTCGGTAGAGTCGTCGCCGTCGCCAATGGTGCCTCCACCGCCGCCACTACTGCCGCCGCAGCCGGCTGCCAGCGTAGTAAGGGCCGCAATCCCGAATATGGTCGCTGTGCGTTTCATGTCGAAATCCCTGTTTGTATTGGGTTGGGTCGTTCCTGCGCTCGCACGAGCTACAGAGCGTAGAACAGCGCTTTATGACACGCAAACCGCGTGCCTCGTTTGAGCGCCGCATTGTCATCAAGCAAACCGTAGGTTGGGTTGACGAAGGAAACCCAACACGACGACCAATCCGCGGCCCCGACGATCAATCCCGCCAAACGCGGCCGCACGCCCTCCTGTAGGAGCGAGCTTGCTCGCGATCGTCCCCGCACGAAGCATCGGCCTCACAAACGCCGGCACACGCCGCAAACGCGTCTTCGACCGGCACCACCGCGCACCGGTCGAATGCGCGCAGCCCCCACAGGCACCTGATCCCCTCAAACGCAGAGGATGCGCGCATTCGCCTACGGCGAAGACGCGCCTACGCGGACGCCTTGCCCTGTTCCTTGGATTTGTAATCGTACCGGTAATAGTACGTCTGGTACGTCCGCCCCACCTGCCGGGCGCCGTAATCGTTGAGGATCAACCCTGTCACGCGCGCGCCACCATGCTCAAGGCGGCGCACGGCGTCGGCCACTTCGCCGGCCTCATCGCGGGCGGCCCGCACCACCAGGAACGTCGCCGAGGCCTCATGCGCGATAATGGCGGCATCCGTCACCGCCATGATCGGCGGCCCGTCCACGATCACCCAGTCATAGGCTTCGCGCAGTTCCGCGATCAGTTCCCCGTAGCGGTCCGAGAGCAGCAATTCCGAGGGATTCGGCGGCGTCGTTCCCTTCAGGATCACGCCCGCCTTATCGGTCCCGGGCAGCGGGTGCACCACATCGAGCCCCTGGTGCGTGCCCGCGAGCACATCGGACAACCCGGGCCCGCCATCGCGCGCGCCGATATAGCGCCCGATATGCCCGCGCCGCATATCGCCATCCACCAGCACCACACTCTGGCCGATCTCCGCCAGCAGCATGGCGAGGTTCACGCTGATCGTGGATTTGCCCGCCTGGGGCCCGGGGCTGGTTACTGCCAGCACGCGCCGCCCCGGATCCTTCAAACCGAAATGCAGCGACGTACGCAGACTCCGAAGCGCCTCGGTCGCCGGATCCTGCGGCCCGTCCGCGGTCAGCAGCGGCGCCGTGTCCCGGCTGCCGCGCTCATAGCGCCGCTCGCCACGCCGCAGGATGGCCGTATGTGGGATCACCGCGAACACCGATAGCCCGGTGCGCTGCTCCAGCTCATCCGGCGTTTCCACGCCGCGCTGGAAGAAGCGCCGGCCCAGCACGAGCGCGCAGCCGCCGAAGCCACCCAGGAACGCACTCAGCACCAGGATCAGCCCCTTGCGCGGCGCGATTGCCTGATCGGCCACCGCCGCCTCATCGACGATGCGCACGTTGCCCACCGCGCCGGCCTTGGCCACGCGCAGCTCCTGCGCGTTCGTGAGCATCTGGGTGTAGATCTCGGTCGAGACCTCCAGCTCGCGCTTCAGCGAGAGCATCTCGCGCTGCTTCTCCGGCAGGCCACCCACGCGCTGGTCGAGCTGGCTTTTCTCCTGGCGCAGCGTCGCGAGCTGGGCATCGATCGCCTCGATCACCGGATGGCGCTCGCCGTAGCTCTGCATGGCCTCGGCGCGCCGGGTCTCGAGTTCCGAGATCTTCTGGTCCAGCTCCACGAGCTGTTCCAGCAGCTTCTCCGTCTCCACGGTCAGATCGACCGTCTCCTGCGTCTGCTGGTAGTTCGCCAGTTTCTGCTCGGACTGCTCCACGTTCTGGCGCAGCTCCGGCATCTGGCTCTCGATGAAGTTCAGGCTCTCGCGCGCCTCGGCCGAGCGGCGCTCGGTGTTCTGGCGCAGGTAGATGTCCGCGATGGTCGCCAGCGTGTGCTCGATGCGGGTGCGCTCATGGCCCTCCAGGCGTAGCTCCACCACGCCCGTATCCTCGCCCTGTTCGCTCACCGACAGCCGCTGGCGCAGGCCGTCGATTGTCCCGAGGCGGGTGTTCGCCTGCACCGTGAAGCGCGTGCCCGGCCGAGCCACGAGCTCATCCACGAACAGTGAGACCTCGCCCGCGGCCACCGAGGCGCTCTCGAAGTTACCCACGCGCCCGGCGAGCACCGGCTCCTCCTCGGGCCCGAGCAACTCGTAGCGCCCATCCTCGCCGGCGATCAGCGTGAAAGGCTTGCCCCGCAGATCGCGCGGCACGTTCATGCGCCCCATGCTGATATGGCTGCCGCCCCAGTCGTAGCCGTCCAGCTCGAACACTGGCTCCGCGGGCGTTTCGGACCCGGCATCCCCGAGCAGACGATACAACACCGGGAACTGCTGCGGCTCCGCGGTCACGGTCAGGTTCAGCCGGTCCACGGCCGAGCCGAGCACCGAGCGCGATTGCAGGATGCGGATCTGCGCCGCCGTCTCCGGCGAACCGCCTGTGAGCTGCTCCAGGCCCTCCATGCCGGAGAGCGTGGCGTTCTTCTCCTCGATGCGCAGGAGCGAGTCGGCCTGATACACCGGCGGTGAAGATAGCGCATACAGCGCGCCCAGCACGATCGCGAGCGCGGTGATCCCCACGATCCACCAGCGCCCGGACCACAGAACCTCGAACAACTGGCGCAGATCGACCTCGTCCTCAAACCCGCCGGGCTCAATACCCCGTTCCGTGGACGGCACGCTGCGCGCGTTCTCCTGCGAGTCCATCTGCGCCATCAGTCCGACACCCCGCGGTTCAGCAGCTCGATCTGGTACGCCGAGCGGATGGTCGGCGCGATCTGCTCGATCACGCGGTTCCAGCGCACCACCTCCGCGGTCGAGACGAACACGACGTCACGCGGGCGCATCGGGAAGGCATCGGCCATCAGCAACGCCGTCGCGTCGCTGGCGTCGAGGCGATAAATCCGCGGATCGATCCGCAGTCCGTCCTCGCCCTCCACGGGTTGCCCACGGATCACGTAGATCTGCTCGGTATTCGCCGTCGAGAGGTTGATGCCCTCGGCGCCCGCCACGGCCTCGGCCAGCGTCAGCTCGCCGTTGTGCATGCGCACCGAGGTCTGGTTCACGACCTCGCCGAGCACGAACACCTTGTTATCGCTGTCGTCCGGCACATGCAGGATGTCGCCGTCGCGCAGTACGCGGTTGCCGTCGCCGGTGCGGTACAGCGAGCGCAGGTTGATCACGCGCGTCTCACCGTCGCGGGTGAGCAGGGCGCGGCGCGCATTCGCGCCATAGGGGTTCTGGTTCGGGGAGTGCTGCTGGAAGCCGCCGGCGCGCGAGATGGCATCCAGCACGGTCAGCGGCCGGTCGGTAATCGGCAGCATGCCCGGCTCGCGCACCTCGCCGGTCACATACACCTGCTTGCTGCGGTACTCACGTACCCGCACGTTCACCTGCGGCTGCTGCACGTAGGACTCGAGGCCCCGGGCCAGGCGCTCCTGGATATCCTCCAGCGTCAGTCCCGCGGCATCGATCGGCCCCACATACGGAAAAAACAGTGTCCCATCCGGCCGCACCAGACGCCCACTCGAAGCGGAATCCACCGCATCCCCGAACGGATTGGTCAGTTCGGGGTGGTTCCACACCACGATGGAGAGCACATCGCCCGGCCCGACGCGGTAGTCATAATCCTCGGCTGCCGCCACCCCGGCGCCGGCGTCTTCCTCCCGCGAGCGCTGCTCCGCAAGCCGCTCCACGAGCTGCCCATCGATCGGCATCACCGTATACCGGCCCGCCCCGGACTCGCCGCCATCGACATCGACCTGCTGCCCCGGGATCACCGAACACCCCGCCAACACCAGCCCCGCCAAAGCGACAAACAGCCCACGCAACCGCACGGATCTCCTCCGACACCAATAACTCAAAACCACTCCCTGTCCCTTACCCCACCAGCCACCATCACTTGGCCCTTGGCCCTTGGCCCTTGGCCCTTGGCCCTTGGCCCTCAGCCCAACCTACCAACCCAATCCTCGAGACACCCGGCAATCTCATCCAGGCAAGTCACGAAATCCGCATAATCCCGCCCGATCGGATCCGCAATATCCATATCCCGCCAATGCCCCAACCGGTACACACGCCCCCGAGCCGCCGGCTCGATCCGCAGCAACGCCCGCACATGCGAACCCTCCGCCGCCAGCACCAGCTCATGCTCACGCAAAAGCGATGCCGTCACCTGCCGCGCCCGGTGCCCCTCCAGATCCAGCCCACGCGCCGCAACGGCCGCCCGCGCATGCTCAGCCGCCGGCTCCCCGACCACCGCACCGGTCCCGGCCGAGGCCACGGAAGGCCCATCCGCCCCGAGCCGATCGGCCAGCAACACCGCCGCCATCGGACTCCGGCAGAGATTCCCCGTACACACGCAGAGAACGGACTGAAACATCGATCCCTCGATCAGACTCGGGGCAGGCGACACAAGCGCCGCACGCTATCACGCTGCCCCGACCCGTGCCACCGATAGCAACCGCGCGTGCCGCGGCACGCCGCCGTCGTCAACACCGAATGCGCGTTTTCAATCGCGCCCCGGAGCGGTTATCCTGCCCCGGGGAGCCAGCCCGGGTTTTCAACACCTGTCGGCGTTCACATCCCCCGCGCGGGTGATGCTGGCATGGCCCTTGCGTCTTATCCTTCGCACGTCCGGGGTCTAATCCCCGCACCGATCGCGCCGTCCCGGATCCTTTGACCGGCGGAACGGCGCGTCAAAGCGCTCGCCGGCATACCGATAACAGGGAGGTTGGAAAATGCGCACCACAAAAACCAGCCCAGCCCGGAAAGCGGCGTCACAACATCAACGCCCCCGTCGGCGAGCTAACAGCAAAGGCATCGCCGGCCGCGATGCAGTCACGGCCCCCGTAGGCCGGCTTGCGACCAACGGGAGCCAGCCGGCAGCACACGCACGGCCCCCAAACAAAAGGGGCAACCAGTAATGCCCCGCCAAATCGCCTACATCTGCGACTGGCTCCCCCCGGATTTCGGGGCCATCGGCCAATACACCCTGCTCGACGCGCGCAACACCGCGGCGCAGGGCCATCACGTCCTGCTCGGTGGCCTCTCCACCCGCGCGGACAACACCGAATACGAAGACCCGGGCGATGGTTCCCTCAAGATCCGCCGTCTCTACATCGACACCTACGACAAGTCGCACCTGATCCATCGCCTCCTGTGGACCGTGCGCGCGAACACCATGCTCGTCCGCCGCCTGTGGCGCGAACTCCGGCACGCCGACGAGATCCATTTCACCGGCAGCCCCCCGTTCATCCTGTATTTCGTGTGGTTCGCCAATCTGTTCCTGCGCAAGCGCCTCGTCTACCGCATCGCGGACTTCCACCCGGAATGCCTGATGGCCACTATGGAGCGGGTACCGCTGCCCCTGCGCGCGCTCCAGCGCCTGACCATCGTCCTGCGCAAACGCGTGCACCGCTTCGAGGCCATCGGCGAGGACCAGCGCCAGCGCCTGATCCAGCTCGGAATCCCCGAACAGCGCATCGGCGTCGTACGCTACGCCTCCCCCGTACCGATCTCCCCGGATACGGTCCCGCTAACGCCGCCGGAAGAGCTCGCCGGCTACCGCACGCTGCTGTACTCGGGCAACCTCGGTGTAGCGCACGAC
Organism: Halofilum ochraceum; assembly: GCF_001614315.2. Taxonomy (NCBI): domain Bacteria; kingdom Pseudomonadati; phylum Pseudomonadota; class Gammaproteobacteria; order Chromatiales; family Ectothiorhodospiraceae; genus Halofilum; species Halofilum ochraceum. Next base: position 13,141 of record NZ_LVEG02000023.1, on the reverse strand, counting down.
TACGAGACCTTCCTCGAAGGCTACCGCCGCCACCATGATCAAGGGGCAGGGCGCATGGCGCTGTGGCTCAATGCCACCGGCCCGCGCGCCGACCGCCTCGAGGAAGAACTGCGCGCCAGCGGCCTGCCGGTCGCGCGCGGCCACCCCGTTCCGCTGGAGGAACTGGCCAATCTGATGGTGACGCCCGACGCGCATCTCATTACCCTGCGCGATCCGTTCGTCGGTTACGTCGTCCCCTCGAAGATGTATGCCTGCATCGACTCCGGTCGGCCTATCCTGTTCGTGGGCAGCACGGCCTCCGATGTCGATCTCCTGTGCCGCCGCGAGCGAGCTGATGATTACCAACAGGCCGATGTCGGCGATGCGACGGCCGTCTTCACCGCCCTGGAGCGCCTGTCGCAGCGCTGTGACGCGGCCGCGCCCGGCGATGCGGCCAGTCCGGCTGCGGATCAGCGCACCACCCGGCAGCAACACGCCACTGCGGCGTGCGCCAACGAAGGAGCGAAACCGAGCCATGGATGAGAGCACCGGACACAGTCCGCGTCCGCGATCGATGAGCGGCCAGCGCCCGGTCGCATTGATCACGGGCATCACCGGTCAGGACGGCAAGTACCTCGCCGAGCTGCTGCTGGGCAAGGGCTACGAGGTACACGGGATCAAACGCCGCGCCTCGTCGTTCAACACCGAGCGCATCGACCACCTGTACCAGGACCCGCACGACCCGGATCCGCAGCTGATCCTGCACTACGGCGATCTGACCGACGCCACCAACCTCGTGCGCATCCTTCAGGAAGTGCAGCCGAGAGAGATCTACAACCTGGCAGCCCAGAGCCACGTGGCCGTCTCCTTCGAGACGCCCGAGTACACCGCGAACTCGGATGCGCTCGGCACCCTGCGCCTGCTCGAAGCGATCCGCATCCTCGGCATGGAGAAGACCGTGCGCTTCTACCAGGCCTCCACCTCCGAGCTCTACGGCAAGGTCCAGGCCGTGCCGCAGGATGAGACGACCCCATTCTACCCGCGCTCACCGTACGCGGCGGCCAAGCTCTATGCGTACTGGATGGTCGTGAACTACCGCGAGGCCTACGGCCTCTTCGCCTGCAACGGCATCCTGTTCAACCACGAGTCCCCGGTCCGCGGCGAGACCTTCGTAACCCGCAAGATCACACGCGCCCTCGCGCGGATCAGCCTCGGCCAGCAGGAGAAACTCTTCCTCGGGAACCTCAACGCCAAACGCGACTGGGGCCACGCCCGGGACTATGTCGAGGCACAATGGCGGATGCTCCAGCAGGACAAGCCGGAAGACTACGTCATCGCCACCGGTGAACAGCACTCCGTTAGGGAATTCGTAGAGACCGCGGCCCACGAACTCGGCATGACGATCGAGTGGCGTGGAGAAGGCGTCGACGAATACGGCATCGATGCTGCCATCGGGCGCACCGTCGTCGAGGTCGACCCGAACTACTTCCGCCCGACTGAGGTCGAGACCCTGCTGGGCGATCCGAGCAAGGCGGAACGCGAACTCGGCTGGACCCCCACGACGCGCTTCCGCGACCTGGTGCGCGAGATGGTCGCCGAGGACCGCGAAGACGCACAGAAGTTCGCCCTGATGAAACGCAACGGCTACGAGGTCGTCGACCGCAATGAATAAGGACGACAAGATCTACATCGCTGGCCACCGCGGCATGGTCGGCTCCGCCATCTGGCGCCGGCTGGAGGCCGAGGGCTACACCAACCTCATCGGTCGCACCAGTCGCGAGCTGGATCTGACGAACCAGGAAGCAGTGGAGACTTTCTTCGCAGAGAACCGCCCAGACTACGTCTTCCTGGCCGCGGCGAAGGTCGGCGGCATCAAGGCGAACAACGACTACCCAGCGGAGTTCATCCACCAGAACCTCGCGATCCAGACCAACGTGATCCACAACGCGTGGAAATTCGGGACTACGAAGCTCGCGTTCCTCGGCTCATCCTGTATCTACCCAAGAGACTGCCCGCAACCGATCAAAGAGGAATCCCTCCTGACCGGGCCGCTGGAGCCCACGAATCAGCCCTACGCGATTGCCAAGATCGCCGGCATAGAGATGTGCAAATCATACCGACGCCAGTACGGTTTTGATGCGATCAGCCTCATGCCGACGAATCTCTATGGTCCTGGTGATAATTTTGACCTGGAGACCTCACATGTGCTGCCGGCGCTAATCCGCAAGTTCCACGAGGCGAAAGAGCGAGGGGATCCAGAGGTCGAAATTTGGGGAACGGGAACGCCGAGGCGGGAATTCCTCCACGTCGATGATCTGGCCGACGCCTCACTCCACCTGATGCGACGGTACTCCGCGCTGGAGCACATCAATGTGGGCGTCGGTACCGATATCTCAATCTGCGAACTCGCGGAGCAGATCTTGGATGTGGTCGGTTACCAGGGTGAACTCCGTTTCAATACGGAAAAGCCTGACGGTACGCCATTGAAACTGCTGGACGTTAGTCGCCTGCGTGACTTCGGCTGGGCTGCTGGGATTACCTTGGATAATGGTATAAGCGATACCTACCAAGGCTATCAGCTTCGGTCGAAGGGTGATGGCTCTAGGCTGCAACCTGACTCAAGCAACCAGTAAGGCCTTTTCAATAATGTGCGGAATGGATGCTGCGGTCGCGATCACGCAGTGGCACCTGAGCTGTTCGATGCCGCGCAATTCAATGGCGGCTTCTGGTCAGGGGGAGAAGCGACGTTGAATAGAGCCGGGCCGGTGATCCGCGTGCGTGATGACGCCTATCCCGACCTGCAGCCTTGGCGCCCTGGACCACACCGCACGAGTGTGTGGCGTACGAGGTATCGCGGGCCTTTTTTCGGAATACAGGTTACCTCCCCAATGGAGCGTTGATTCCAGCCGCACGTACCGACAGCACAGTAGGCTTTGATTAAGCATAACGATTAACCGGTGTGAAGAACCGATCCACATTCCTAATGTATACGGTGCTCTCAAAATGCTCCTCTTCGGAACACCCTTGCTTCTATATATTGACGCTCATATCTCTCGCTATTGCGTTTTGATCGGTAACAAAAGAGATGATTTAAGTGGCTGTTTCGTCTTGGCCCCGTTGGCTACGATTCAGTAAAACCGCAGAGGCGCTTGCGGCAATCGGGATCACCATGATTCGTTCTGTTTTGCAACGTAACGGCGTTCTTAGCCAAGGAGGAGGGTTCCGATCGCGCCTAATTCGCGGGGGGATAGGCAGTCTAGCAGTACAGGTAACAAACGTTGGGCTCGGCTTCGTGCTCGCGATGACGCTTGCGCGCACATTGGGAGCGGATGGCTACGGTGTATACGCTTTTGCCATGGCGATAGTTTCGATTTTGGCAATCCCTGCACAAGTCGGGGTGCCGCAGGTCGTGCTGCGCGAGACAGCAAAGGCCGCTTCGAATGAGGACTGGAGCCTTATGCGCGGCGTTTGGAGTTGGGGCACACGGGCTATCCTTTTGTTCTCTGCAGGCGTTCTTGTCCTTGGCTTCGCCGTGCTCTACGGAATACAGGGGCCGCCGTTATCAGGGCAATGGGGGACATTGGCCATTGCTCTCCTATTAGTTCCATTGGTGGCACTTGGTAGTCTTCGGGGATTCACCCTTCGAGGCCTGGGCCATGTGGTGCTGGGGCAGTTACCGGAGGCGGTAATTCGGCCCGGCGGTCTATTTCTGGCCGTTGCCGTGGTCGCCCTACTTGCGCCCAGTGGGACGCTCACACCTTCGCTCGCTATGGCTCTGAATGTCGGCGTTGTCGCTATGGCTTTCGCGATTGGCGCTCGGATATTATGGCGAGCTCGCCCTGCTGGTCTCCGGGCTAGGCCAAGCCGCACGACACATTCTTATTCATGGTGGTGTGCGGCGGTGCCCCTCGCACTCACCGGCGGACTTCAGCTCATAAACAGCCAAGCGGACATTGTCATCCTCGGTATGTTCCGTCCTAGTGAAGAAGTTGGCATCTACCGGGCGACAGTACAGGGTGCGGGCCTAGTGGGCTTCGGATTGATGGCAGTAAATCAAGTTCTTGCGCCGAACTTCTCGCGCCTTTATGCAAGCGGAGAAATTCAAGGCCTCCAGCGGCTACTTACAAGCGCGGTAGCGATCATATCGGCACTTGCCGCGATTCCCGCCCTAGTATTTGTCGTGTTCGCCGAAGAAATTCTAGGCATAGTGTTCGGGCAGTCATTCTATGCAGGTGGGCCGGCTTTAACTCTTCTAGCGCTCGGCCAGTTAGCTAACGCGTTGATGGGGCCCGTGGGAATGTTGCTCGATATGACGGGGCACGAGCGCAGCACAGTGCTGGGTGTAGGGATCGCAGCTGCAATGAATGTTGTACTCAATATTACTTTAATCCCTGCATTCGGCATGGAGGGCGCGGCGTTTAGTACGGCTGTTACCTTTTTGTTATGGAATACCATTTTGGCGTTTATTGTTACTAGAAAGATTGGTGTTAGGGCGGACATATTCGTGTTAGTTACAAGAAGGAGATATCAGTGACGCCAAACTTTTTTATCATAGGCGCCCCAAAGTGCGGCACAACGTCATTGGCGCATTGGTTGAGTGGGCACCCTGAGGTTTACATGAGCCCGAGCAAAGAGCCGCATTATTTTAATTTTGACGTTGGTGCTCGGTATACCGACACGTGGGATGCGTACAAAGCGTTGTTTGATGACGCCAGCGATAGGTTTGTGGCAATCGGGGAGGCGTCGACGCATTATCTCTGGTCGCGGACAGCAGTTCCGCAGATTCTGCAAACTCGCCCGGATGCTAAGTTTATTGTGACTCTCCGATTCCCTCCCGATATGGCAATTTCGTTGCACGCACAGGAGTGTGGTGGATTGGAGGATGAGCCATGTTTTGAGAGAGCCTGGCGGTTGCAGGGAGGGCGAAGAAACGGATATTACTTGCCCGCGTTTTCCCGTACCCCCTCAGTGTACCAATATGGCTCCAGGTGTTGCGTGGGGAGTCAGCTGGAACGCCTTTATGCGTTGGTACCTTCGGAAAGAATACTAGTGCTTTTTCTTGAAGATATTGCTGTCGATGCGGAGACTGAGTGGCGAAAAATCCTACGGTTTCTGAGGGTTTCGGTTTATAAACCGGTCGATTTCGACGTTCGTAACTCACGGAGGCGAGTACGCTCATTCAGAGTGAAGAAGATTCTTTCGGCGCTAGGGGGGATTAAGCAAAAACTGGGCGTAAATCGAAGCTTTGGAGTATTGGCACCGTTGTACCGCTTAAATACCGAGCAGGGCGCCGGAAAGCGGGATGCCACGACGTTGTCGCCTGAAATGCGGCAAGAATTGTTGGACACATTCAAATCAGAAATTGAGAAAGTGGAGAATCAAGTGGGACGAATACCGCGGGACTGGCGTGAAAAGATGCATGCCTTGGAGAATTCACAGGAATGTGACGGAATCGGTTCGAGTGTAGTGTAAACGCAGCACGGTCAGCAGTGGAGAAGGCGTTGGGTCCTCGACTTTGCGGCTTACGGAGTGCCGGATCTTTCTTCATTGCGAATTCGCTTGATAAAGCGCTACCCCGCGGGACATTTAAAGCCGTGTGGGTGCCATGATTTGCGTGGCGCGACGACCGCGTCGTTGAACTGTTGGTCGACGAATAATTCAGCACCAGATTACTGTGCGACCGATATTGTATTTGGACCTGATGCGAATGTTGTCAATTTGCCTAATAAGTTATAACCGATGTGAACGATTAAGAAAAACGCTGTTGGGGTTGCTTAGCGAGTTTTCGGGAATCTGCGATATCTATGTTCTTAACAATGGGTCCACGGACGGAACGCGTGCGATGCTGGAGGCGGAATTCCAGGGTATCGAGGGTTTGTACGTGACGCACGCCAATGACAACATGGGCGTTGCGCGCGGTCGGGAAAGGTTATGGAGAGTCGCGCGGGGTTCATTCATTCTTTCACTAGACGATGACATTGAGATTTCGAGGCAGGTGCTCGATAACATGCAAACGTGTGCGGAATTGAATTCGTCTTGCGGCGTCGTATCGCCAGACATTCTTGATTCCGAGACTGGAAAATGTATTAACAGGAATCCGGAAAAGTGGGGGGTGCAGCTGCCGACCTTTTACGAGGCGTGTTTCCTCATAAAAAAGGATGTAATTACTGCAGTCGGCTATTTTGACCGGAACCTTCGGGTCGCCGGAGAAGGCATGGATTACGCGTTGCGGATGGATGCGTGCGGATTCGAGGTATGCAGGGTATTTGGAGTTGAGGTAGTGCACTTTGATCGGGAGAGGTCGGCTGACGAGCAACTGTCTCGACGTATTGACTGGGGGTGGTGCTTCGCGTATTTATTTTTTAAAAATCTAAATGCATACAAAGCATTCTTTTATACGGGCCGCAACTGTCTTGCCCACATACGCGCCGTATTTCGCCGAAGGATAAAGTGGAAATGGGCGCTTCAGATTGCTCTTGTTTCGGCTCGGGGGGCGGTCTCGGGGTATCGAGTGCGCAGAAAAAATAGGCGGAAGCCTGCATCGAAATTCAGTTCTACGTTGTGATGTGTGGGCTTACGCGAAGTGAAGGGCAGGCATTGAGATGGGTCTTCTTTTCTGGTTGTGTCTCAGAAGTGTCGAGGGGCGCAATAAGGATTCAGACACTTCCGGATCACGATCATCCTCGGGAAAAGAACTGTTGGTCGGTTGCTCGTGAAAAGTACCGGTGTTGTGTTGAGTCGGGGCGGATGAAGAAATCCTAGTCTGACTGGCGCACGCGCTTGGAAGAAAGGTAGAAGGTTTATGGCGAATGTGTTGAGCCGGCCTCCGAGTAGCTTCGGTGCGCAGCTTCCGAAGACTTTAGTCTTGGAGTATGGGTACATCATACTGGTTATCGCTATGCGCGTGGTCTCCGAGCCTACGGCCGGCCTGAGTTATGTAGCGCTCTCAGGTTACGCGCTTATCGGACGAGCCCAGGCTATCCGGGCAGTCGCGCTCTCTTGGCTTTTCACGATGCTCAGTCCTGCAATCGCCGCAGAGACGTCATTTTCCACGGTTGGTCGCTTTCTTGTCCTTGGTGCGGCCATCGCGGCGGTATTACTTCGCAGCCGGTTAGCGCGTGGCCGTAGTGAAACACACAATTTTGTGTTTGCCACTGTGCTGTTGGGGGGGGGGATTGTGATCCATGGTTTGTTGTTCAGTTCGTACCCCGCGGTGTCGGTCCTCAAGGCGGTTTCGTGGACCGCTACGACAGCAGCCATGCTGGCCGCATGGTTGGGGCTTGGCAAGGAGGCGCGGTCTCGGTTGGCCACCGACCTGTTCGGTGGACTGACGTTGTTGATGGTGTTCAGTCTACCGCTACTTTGGAGTCCTCTCGGGTATTTGCGAAATGGCAGTGGCTTTCAGGGAATCCTCAATCATCCACAGGTGTTTGGGCCGACCGCGGCCCTTTTGGGGGCTTGGGCTATCGGTACTTTGGTCGCCCAGCGACGGCCAAGCTGGGCTATTACAGTTCTGGTAGCGGCATGCCTCGTGCTGGTCCTTCTGTCGGAGGCGCGTACTGCAGGGATTGCGTTGGTGTTGGGTGTAGGCGGCGCGGTGATGATGCTTCCGATGATGGCCGGTAAACCTGTCAACGCTATAGCCCCAGGGATCAAGAGTCGTCGGTTCGTCGGCTTGGCATCGCTTGCCGTGGTGGGGATGTTGGCGGTGGGGCCTGCGCTCATGGATCGCATCGAAAGTTATTTGGCGAAGGGTACTTCATCGGATACGGTTGTCGAAGCCTACTACAAGTCCCGCGGCGATCTAATAGTCGAGATGTGGGGCAACATAAAGACAGACCCTTTCCGCGGAATCGGCTTTGGTGTTGCTTCGAACTCCTCGGAGATGAAGGTCCAACGGGACCCGTTGTTCGGTTTACCGGTCGCTGCCCCGATCGAGAAAGGTGTCATGCCCGTGGCTGTGCTAGAGGAACTGGGTGCGCCCGGACTCTTGGTCGTCGCTGCATGGGTTGTCGTTCTGCTCCGCCGATCCGGGCGTGAGAATGTCGCCGGGCTCGCCGTAACTTTGACGGCGCTGCTCGTGAACATGGGCGAATACGTTCTCTTTTCCACCGGCGGTATGGGATTATTGTTGATTATTTTGATCGCTTGGGCAGCTAGTGCCCCAAGAGCCCGGCGAGTACCCTCATGACTCGGATAACACATCCCATATGGTTTTGGCAGCGGATTGTGAGTCCGCATATGGCCGGTCTCGCGGTGGAGATGGGGAAGCGTGGACACAACGTTACATATGTTGCAGAACGGGAGATGTCCGAGGAGCGCAGGCGCCAAGGGTGGACGGTTCCAGATCTTTCGAACGTCGCGCTGCATCTTGCACCGAGCGTGAACGAGATGCGTCAGGTTGCACAGAATGCTCCTGAGGGCGCCATACATCTAGGGCAGGGAATACGTGGGAACGGTTTGGTCTCAATAGCGCAATCAGTGTTGAGGCAGCGCGCTGCACGACAGTGGGTCATGATGGAAACAGTTGACGATTCAGGTTGGCGCGGGCTGATGAGGCGCCTCGAATATCGACGCCTTTTCTATAGGTGGCGGTCGCATATTGAAGGGGTCCTCGCAATCGGATCTGTAACGCCTCGATGGGTTGTGGAAAGGGGCGTTCCCTGGGAGCGTGTATTCCCATTCGTTTATTTTCTTTTGGATGATGCGATGGTTCCGCCACGAAAGGAAATCACTGACGCGCCGTTTCGCTTTCTTTTTGTTGGCCAGATTATCGAGCGCAAAAGGTTGAATCTTCTGGTGGACGCACTGTCGATGTTGCCGCGCGAGGATTTTGAGCTCATCGTGATTGGAGACGGGCCATCATCTCAGTATCTGCGACTGTGGGCGGATCACGCACTCAACGGGCGCGTAAAATGGGATGGGCAGATTCCCATGGCTGAGGTCAGGGAGCGTATGAGTGCGGCAGACTGTCTCGTGTTGCCGAGTCGGCATGATGGCTGGGGAGCGGTGGTGTCGGAGGCGTTAATGGCGGGTACGCAGGCGGTTTGCAGCGACCGTTGTGGCGCGGCCGAGGCGGTTAGGGCGAGTGGTGCGGGCGGAGTCTTTCGGAGCGGGGATACAGGCGAACTGAGCCGGATATTGCAACGCCTAATGGCGGAGGGGCGACCTAATCCGGATCGCCGCAGGCATCTTGCTTCCTGGGCGAAAAGTCTGGCTGTCAGTGCGGGGGCTCACTATCTGGAGTCGATTTTTCAGCATTCCGAAGGCGATGCGGAAGTGCCGACGCCACCATGGCGGGCCGTTGGCCGGAATAATTTCGGCAGTGAGACTAATTTAAGCTCGTCATGTTCGATAGAGCGCGTCCGTTCAGTCTGAGAAGTAAAGGTAGTGGGCGGTAACGAGCAATCAACGCCTGTAATTGCGTACGTTTCATGGGCTTGGAAAGTCGACATCCTCTTGAGATCAGGCTCTGGTCGTCTCTCGCGTCTGGGGGTATCTAATATATATATCAAGAGTTCTTATAATGGGAAATAAACTGTGGCTATTACTTGTGCCGAAGTGCCGTATGGTTATCAACGTATCTTTTGTTTCGTGTCCGGAACGGGTGAATAACGGTCAGCGATTGGAGACTTGTCGGGCTAGGTATGGTGATCGTTCCGAAGAGCTCGTCGCCTGTGGGTGATCGTCACTCGGTGCTCCGGATTCTCCATGTCGCGCCGACATTTTACCCCGCGACGCGTTGGGGCGGACCGATTGTGTCGACGAAAGCGTTGTGCGACGGATTGGCGCGGCGGTCCGACGTCAGACTTCGTGTTTTGACCACGGACGCGGCTGGGCCAGATAGTGGAGAGCGGCTTCAGCTCGAATCGAACCCGGCATGGTTTGAGGCGGGCTACGAGGTTCGGTACGCGCGCCGTTTTGCCTGGACGTCGACCTCGGCGGAAGTTCTGGCGCTCCTGCCGAAGGCCATGCGGTGGGCGGACGTCGTTCACTTGACTGCGACCTATTCGTTCCCCACTCATCCTGTTCTCGGACTGGCGCGTCTGTTTGGAAAGCCGGTTGTCTGGTCCCCGCGAGGTGCGCTACAAGCAACGGCGCAATGGCCGGACGCGCCTCGACGGCGTGTGAAAGGATGGTTCGAACGTGTCTGTCGGCTACTTCGCCCGAGAGATGCCGTTCTGCACGTCACTTCATCGAACGAAGCCGCACTAAGCAGTGCGCGGATTCCGGGAATCGAAACATCGGTGATTCCCAACATTATAGATATCCCGGAATATTTGCCGCCGCGGGAGTGGCGACCGAGTGGCCGGATGCGGGTCATATTTATCGGTAGGCTGCACCCCATAAAGGGCATTGAGCGCTTGTTCGCGGCGCTCGCGAGACAGCAGGAGCACGTTACGCTGGACATCTACGGTTCGGGCGCGAGCGCCTACGAGGCGACCCTGCGGCGACAGGTCGATGTGCTCCAACTTGGTGCCCGTGTATGCTTCCACGGACACGTCGACGACGAAGGGAAGGCGCAGGCGTTTTCCAAGGCTGACGTAATGTGTCTTCCGAGTCATTCGGAGAACTTCGGCATCGTCGTGGGTGAGGCCCTAGCCCATGGCGTGCCAGTCGTCACGACGACCGGTACCCCTTGGGAGGGGTTAGAGACCGAACGATGCGGATTTTGGGTCCAGCCTGACGAGGAGGCCTTGACTGAAGCACTTGCGCGACTGGAGGATTGCGATCTGTCGGCAATGGGGGCACGGGGGAGGAAGTGGATGCGTCGAGATTTCTCCGAAGATGGAGTTGTCAATGCAATGCTTTCGCTGTATCGAGAGCGTTTGAGTATCCAGAGATAAGGCGTACGCGGTATATGACTGAAGGGTCCACTAGATCCCGTAATACGCTCCGCTTATGCGCGCCCGGTGATCGACCGCCGATCTTGGTCCCAGTTAGCGCGTACATAGACCAGGAGGTTAGAAATGGCAGAAGGCGGTTGGTCACTCCCCGTTGTGGGATTGGCCGCGTTCCCTTGTTCCCGACAGATTGGGCGCGGTTTGCGCCGATTGTCTTTTTCTCTTATAGGGGGCTCACAACGACAAACTGGGTATAACAATGACTGAAGGGGAAGCTGATATCCCTGTTACTGTGGCCATACCGGCGAAGAACGAGGAAGGGGGTCTTGCCCGTTGTTTGCAGTGCTTGGGCCGTTTCGCGGAGATTGTGGTGATCGATAGCGAATCGACCGATCGAACTGCTGAGATAGCTGAGAGCTTTGGCGCACGTGTTGTGCAATTCCGGTGGAATGGGAAATACCCAAAAAAACGTAACTGGTTTCTGTTGAACGTACCGCCGAGTCAGCCTTGGGTGCTTTTTCTGGATTCCGACGAGTTTGTAGATAACGACTTCTGTAATGCAGTGGCGTCAGCAATAGTAAACGAACGATACAACGGCTACTGGCTGACCTATACCAACCATTTTCTTGGTGCGAAACTTGAACACGGTGTCGCGCAGAGAAAGCTCGCTTTATTCCGGGTAGGCAGCGGGCTTTACGAACGGATCGAGGAGGACGGATGGAGTGGCCTGGATATGGAAATTCACGAGCATCCGATCATCGAGGGCCGTGTGGGCCAAATTTCCGTTCCGATCGACCATCGTGACTATAAGGGACTGGCGAAGTTTGTCGAACGTCACAAGGATTACGCATTATGGGAGGCGCGCCGCTACCTGCAACTCCAGACTGAGGTGGGAGAATGGAAACGGTTCACTCCTCGGCAACGGTTTAAGTACCGTTATCTGGCGCGATGGTGGTATCCGTTGTTCTATTTCCTCTTCGCATATTTTATGAAAAGAGGGTTCCTTGATCGTGCGGCGGGATTTCATTATGCCTACTACAAGTCGTGGTATTTTCATACGATTCGTCTTTTGATTCACGAACACTCCGAGTTCAGAAACCAATAAATAGGAATAAAACGTGACACGACTCTATGACACGCGCAAACGTGTACTGGTCACTGGTGGGGCCGGATTCATTGGCTCACATCTCATTGACCGACTTCTTGGGATGGGGAACGAGGTCCTTTGTGTTGATAACCTTTTTACGGGGACGAAGCGGAATATTGAGCACCTTCACGGCGAGCCGCGCTTCGAATTTATGCGTCATGACGTGACCTTCCCGCTCTACGTCGAGGTCGATGAAATTTACAATTTGGCTTGCCCAGCATCTCCCGTGCATTATCAGCATGATCCCGTGCAGACGACAAAGGCATCGGTGCATGGTGCTATCAATATGCTGGGCCTTGCGAAGCGGCTCGGTTGCAAGATATTTCAAGCGTCGACAAGCGAAGTGTACGGCGATCCGGTTATGCATCCGCAGACAGAAGAGTACTGGGGAAACGTAAACCCGATCGGTCCGCGTTCCTGTTATGACGAAGGTAAACGTTGCGCGGAAACACTGTTTTTCGATTATCGGCGAGAACACGAAGTAAACATAAAAGTAGCACGGATATTCAACACCTACGGTCCTCGAATGCATCACGCTGATGGGCGTGTGGTTTCGAACTTTATTGTTCAAGCGCTTGGTGGGGAGGACATCACGCTTTTTGGTACTGGCGACCAGACGCGTTCGTTCTGCTATGTGGATGATCTTGTGGAGGGGATTCTCCGGCTAATGGAGACGGAGAGCACGATCACCGGGCCAGTCAATCTGGGCAATCCCGGCGAGTATACGATTCGGGAGTTGGCCGAGAAGGTTGTCAGACTTACGGGTTCATCTTCAGGGATTGTTTACCGGGATCTGCCCGAGGATGACCCGAAACAACGGTGTCCGGACATAACCATGGCGCGTGAGATTATGGCTTGGGAACCTGGAGTAACGGTCGACGAAGGGCTTAATAGGACTGTTACCTATTTTCAGAACTTGTTATCCGAAATGACGTTGGTATCGGCCTGATCGCTGCGACGACTGTGTGCTGAAGTGCTGCGGAATAACCGGGGTAACTCGGGCGTAGAGACATTCAGTCTTGGCGGGTAGCTGTCGGGGAGTGTGGGTCCCTTGGCGGTAGTCTTGCATGTCCTCTAATTCTGTGGACATTGCTGTCAGTGCTCCCTTCGACGGTCGTTCGGGCAGCCTTTGCCCGGGCTGGCCGAAGCCGTGTGAGGCGGTACCTCGGTT
>NZ_LVEG02000022.1 GCF_001614315.2 Halofilum ochraceum | reverse complement strand
GCGCTGATGAAAAACGAGACCGACTACGTGCCGAAAACCGCTTGAGGGGGAGACATAGAATCTCCTACAGGTACTTGTTATTTCCTTCGCGTCCCTTGGCGCCCTCCGCGCCTTGGCGAGACCCCTTCGGACGCGAATCACCACCAGCACGGCATCCAAAGGTAGCCCCGCAACGTCGGCGGAAACCGACCGGCTGCATCCCGCGGGCAGCATCGCTATACTGGCGCGCTTTCATTGACCCCGGACGCCGCCCGTGGCCGAGCAGCTGTCTACCAGTACGATTACGTTTCAGGACCTCATCCTGCGCCTCCAGAACTACTGGATCGGGCAGGGTTGCGTCCTGATGCAGCCCTACGACATGGAAGTGGGCGCGGGGACGTTCCATCCCTCGACCTTCCTGCGTGCGATCGGCCCGGAGCCGTGGCGCGCCGCGCATGTGCAGGCTTCGCGGCGGCCGACCGATGGGCGCTATGGCGATAACCCCAACCGCCTGCAGCACTACTATCAGTTCCAGGTGCTGCTCAAGCCGTCGCCGCTGGATATCCAGGACGTCTATCTGGGTTCGCTCGAAGCGCTCGGCGTCGATCCGCTGGTGCATGACATCCGTTTCGTCGAGGACGACTGGGAATCGCCGACACTCGGTGCCTGGGGGCTCGGCTGGGAGGTCTGGCTGGACGGCATGGAGATCACCCAGTTCACGTACTTCCAGCAGGTCGGCGGGCTCGATGTCGACGCCGTCTCCGGCGAAATCGCGTACGGCCTCGAGCGGATCGCGATGTACCTGCAGGGCGTCGAGAACGTCTACGACCTGGTCTGGACCGAGGGCCCGCAGGGGACGGTCTATTACGGCGACGTGTTCCACCAGAACGAAGTCGAGCAGTCGATCTACAACTTCGAGCTCGCGGACACCGACGCGCTGTTCACCTGGTTCGACGCCTGCGAGGCGGAGGCGAAGCGCCTGGTCGAGCGCGACGAACCGCTGCCGCTGCCGGCCTATGAACAGACCCTGAAGGCGTCGCACACCTTCAACCTGCTCGACGCGCGCCAGGCGATCTCGGTCACCGAGCGCCAGCGCTACATCCTGCGTATCCGCGATCTGGCGCGCGGCGTCGCGCAGGCGTTCTACGCCAAGCGCGAGGCGCTCGGGTTCCCGCTGGTGCGCGCTACGGCCGAAGTGGAGGCGGGGCATGGCTGAGGCACGCGATCTGCTGGTCGAGATCGGCACCGAAGAACTCCCGTCGAGCGAGTTGAAGGCGCTGATGGATGCCTTCGGCGCCAACCTGGCGACTGCCCTGCAGGGCGCGCGGATCGGGTTCACCGGCGAGCCCGAGCCGTTCGCGACACCGCGCCGTCTCGCGGTACGGCTGAATGGCGTCGCCAGCGCCCAGACCGCCGAATCGGTGGAGCATCGGGGCCCGCCGGTGAGCGCCGCGTTCGCGGAGGACGGCACGCCGACAAAAGCCGCGGAGGGCTTCGCCGGCCGCCACGGTGTCGCCGTCGCCGACCTCGAGCGGCGCGATACCGGCAAGGCCGAGTACCTTTTCCATACCGAGCATCAGGCCGGGCAGGCCACGGTGGAGTTGCTGCCGGAGCTGGTCACCAGGGTACTTAACGAGCTGCCGGCGAAGAAGCGTATGCGCTGGGGTGTGCCGGGTGTCAGTTTCCCGCGGCCCGTGCACTGGGCCGTGCTGCTGTTCGGCGAGCAGGCGGTGGATGCCGAGCTGCTGGGCGTGCGCACGGGCCGTGCAAGCCGGGGGCACCGTTTCCACTACCCCGCCGCTATTGAGCTCGGACGTCCCGCCGACTATGAAAGCCTGCTGCTCGATCCCGGGCATCTGGTCGCCGGTTTCGCGGATCGTCAGGCGCGGATCCGCGAACAGGTGATCGCCGCGGGCCGCGAGGCGGGGGGCGAGGCCGATATCGATCCGGAGCTGCTCGAGGAAGTGGCCTCGCTGGTCGAGTGGCCAGTAGCGCTGGCCGGCCGGTTCGACCGCCGTTTCCTCGACGTGCCGGCAGAGGCCCTGGTGGCCGTGATGAAGGACCACCAGAAGTACTTCCCCGTCTACGACGGCGACGGCGCGCTGCTGCCCGCGTTCGTCACCGTGAGCAACATCGCCAGCGCCGATCCCGAGGTCGTCCGCCACGGTAACGAACGCGTGATCGAGCCGCGCTTTGCCGACGCCGAGTTCTTCTGGCAACAGGACCGGCGCCAACCGCTGGAGTCGCGCCTGGAGGGCCTGAAGGCGATGGTGTTCCAGCGCCGGCTGGGCACGCTCCACGACCGTACACAACGGATCGAATCGCTGGCGGGGCGGCTCGCCGGGCGCCTCGGTGCCGACACCGAGGCCACGGCGACCGCGGCGCGCCTGGCCAAGTGTGACCTGCTGACGGAAATGGTCGGCGAGTTCCCCGAGCTGCAGGGCCTGATGGGCGGCTATTACGCGGCCGCCGAAGGGTATGCGGAGACGGTCGCCCTCGCGATCGCGGATCAGTATCGGCCCGCGTTCGCCGGAGATGCGCTGCCGCGCACCCGCGAAGGGCAGGCGCTCGCGCTCGCGGACCGTCTCGACGTGCTGATGGGCATCTTCGCCATCGGTCGGGCGCCGACCGGTGACAAAGATCCGTTCGCGCTGCGCCGCGCTGCGCTGGGCGCACTGAGGATTATCGTCGAGGGCGGTCTGGATCTGGATCTGGAAACGGCGCTGCAGGAGGCCGCGGCCGCACACGACCCGGCGGTCGAGGCCACTGCCGGGATCGAGACCGTGTTCGATTTCATGATGGAACGTTTCCGCGTCTACTACACGGCCGCCGGCTTCGCCCCGGATCTCTTCGAGGCGGTGCGCGCCTGCCGTCCCTCGCGTCCGGTCGATTTCGACGCCCGCATCCGCGCGCTGCATGCCTTCGGCGAGCGTACCGAGGCGGCCTCGCTGACCGAGGCCAACAAACGCATCCGCAACATCCTGCGCAAGGCCGATGATGAGGTCGGGTCCGAGCCGGATCCGGGGCTGTTCGCGGACGACGCCGAGCGCGACCTGGCCGGTGCCGTCGCCGGGCTCGACAACGCGATCGGGGAACTGGTCGCAGCGCGCGACTACGCCGGTGCGCTGGCGCGGCTGGCCGCGCTGGCCGAGCCGCTGGACCGTTTCTTCGACGGCGTCATGGTCATGGCCGACGATGCCGCGCTGCGCGCCAACCGCATCGCGCTGCTCGGCCGTGCCCGCGGTCTGTTCCTGCGGATCGCGGATCTCTCACGGGTGCAGTAGGAGCTTGTCCGGGAAACCATGAGCCTACTGCGCGCGTACCACAACGGCCGCTTTGTCCGATCGCTCAACTCACATGGCGCCCACCATGCTCGTTTCGCGATCGAACAAATCGCCTCGCTGTGCCACGCGCTCGCTACGGCACAGATTTCCCGGACAAGCTCCTGACCGTGCCCGCTCCGCTGGTCATCCTCGATCGCGACGGTGTGATCAACGCCGAATCGGATGCCCATATCAAGTCGGTCGCCGAGTGGCACCCGTTGCCGGGGAGTCTCGAGGCGATCGCCCGCCTGAACCGGGCCGGCTTTCGTACCGCCCTTGCGACCAACCAGTCCGGCATCGCCCGCGGGCTCTTCAGCGAGGCCGATCTGGCCGCGATTCATGACCACATCGCGCGCGAGCTCGAGCGCCACGGTGGCCGGCTGGACCCGGTCGTGTATTCTCCCGACGGGCCCGGCAGCGACGCGTGGCGCCGCAAACCGCACCCGGGCATGCTGCTCGAGATCGCCGAGCGTCTCGGCGTGGACCTGGAAGGCGTGCCCTATGTCGGCGATTCCTGGCGCGACATCGAGGCGGCGCGTGCCGCCGGTGCGCGGCCGATCCTCGTGCGCACCGGCAATGGCGATGCGACCCTGGTCGCCGGACATGACCTGGCGGACGTCGCGGTTTATGACGACCTGGCCGCGTTCGCCGATGCTTGGCTGGCCGCCGGGGATGCGCCGGCGTGAACCGCCCGCGTCCGCCCCTCTCCGTTTACCTTCGGTCGACGGTCTTCTGGTGCGCGTTCTTCGTGAGCACTACGTTCTTCGGCCTGCTGATCGCGGTCGTAGGCTGGCTGATTCCCTCGCGCTGGAGCTACGGTCTCGCGCGGATCTGGTGCATGATCAACATCTACACCCTGCGCCTCGTCTGCGGTCTGCGCTGGCGTGTCGAGGGTCGTGCCAATATCCCCACCCGGCCGCATATCTATTTCGCGAAACATCAGTCGACCTGGGAAACGATGGCATTGGCGATGCTTCTGCAGCCCCAGGTGCACGTGATCAAGCGCGAACTGTTACGGATTCCGTTCTTCGGCTGGGGCTACAGCGCCATGCGCCCGATCGCGATCGACCGGGCTGCAGGGCGGGCGGCGGTGGAGCAGATGGTCGCGCAGGGCCGCGAGCGGCTGACCGCCGGCTGGTCCATCATGATCTTCCCCGAGGGCACGCGCGTGCCGCCCGGGCGCACCGAGCGCTACCGCATGGGTGGGGCGATCCTCGCGACGGAAACGGGCGTACCGGTGTTGCCGATCGCGCATAACGCAGGCGAGTTCTGGCCGCGGCACAGCTTCGTGAAATGGCCCGGGACCATCACGGTGGTGATCGGCGAGTCCATCACCCCGGAGGGCAAGACCCCGGACGAGATCAATGCGGAAGCCCGGGAGTGGCTCGAAGCGACCATGAACCGGATCGGCGGCGTCGGCCCGTGCGCGGCGCAAGTGGAGTGAATGAAGCTGGCAGGTTGACGAGTAGGCCGGCCTTTCCCGGCGCCCGTTGTGTTTCAGTCATCCGCCGCCATCGGCCGCCGGGGAATGCCGGCGTTGCGCGGTGATACGCCCCGGGCCGGTATATGCTGTCGTGGAGCGCGCAAGGCCGGCCTACGTTTGCGGGTCGGGGGTTGCGCTGCTCAGTCTTCCGGACCGTCCCGCTCGATGATGTCTTCGCGCATGGGGGCGAGGCGTGCGAGCAGACGGTTCTGTGCCGATTCGGGCACCCGCAGGTCGATCATGGCCGTGCGCAGGTCTTCGACGAAGGCGTTGAACTCGGCCGCGTCGATGCCGAGTCCCTCGTGCGAGCGTTTCATCGAATCGCCGCTGTAGTTGCAGGGGCCACCGCTGATGTCGCAGATCTGCTCCACGATTTTCGTGCGCAGGCGGCCGATGTCCGAGTCCGCGAAGATGTCCACAATGCGCGCGTCATCGGCGACATTCTGCAGTGTTTCGTCGACGATCGCGCGGATACCGGATCGCTCACCGAGCGCCTCATAGAGTTCCGCGTCTTGTGCGGGTTTGGGGCCGGCGCAGGCGGTGAGGAGCACGAGCGCGAGGCCGGCCAGGTTCCTCGGGCAGGCTCTTGGGCTGTGTCTTGGCATCATCACCTCAGAATGCGGCCTCCACCGAGAGGTAGAGCCCGCGTTGATCGTCGAGCGTCGCGATCGAGCCAAGATCGGTCCAGGCGGCGGACAGCGACAGGTTTTTGCTCGGGAACCAGGCGACGAAGACATCGCTCCAGTCGCTCTCGTCCGCGAACGCGAGGTTATCGGGTTTCTGCCGGTATTCCACGCCGATCGCGGTCCGGCGGTCCAGGAAGATGGCGGCGCTCGCCTCGGCCACGAGTTCGCGCCCGTCGTTGTCCGGACCGCCGAAGCCCAGCAGGCCGAGTTCGTTGGCACGGGTCGAGCGGATCGTGCCGTTCAGATAGACGTTGCGGCCGGCCAGGCCCGCAAGCAGGAGCCGGCCCACGGAGAGATAGACATCCGTCCCCGAATCATCGCGGGCCCCGACCGCGGACGGGATGTCGAAATCGCGATTGCGCTTGTGCTGGATCCCGAGGGCGACCTGCGGCCAGCGGCCGTACACCGTGTCCCCGAGCAGTCGCAGCTTGGCACCGAAGATGTCCTGGCCGATGCGCGCGTCCGGTGCGATCAGCGCGGGGAAGGCCGCCGAGAGGGATCCGGTGTCCAAATCCTGCCGGGCGAACGAGACCTCGACACGATTGTTCCAGACAAAGCCGGCACCAACGGCATCGAGCCGATAGTCGCCCGTGTCCACGCTGGAGAAGAACGCGGTCGCACCGTTCTCGCCCTCGGTGCCGTAGCCGCCGAGCATGGCCCAGGGCACGATACCGCCCCCGGCGGCGCCCTCGATCTGCGTGGCTCCGCCGGTGCCGATCAGTTTGCCGCCGGCGGTCGCGGCAGCGGGCAGCGCCGCGAGGCCGATCGCCGCCGTCATGAACGCGAGCACTCGTCGACGAAGCCTTCGGTACCCGTGGTTCACTCTTTGCCTCTCTTGCTGTCCCAGGTGCGCACCCAGGCCATGAAATCATCCGCGGGGAGGGGGCGGCTGAACAGGTACCCCTGGGCCAGATCACATTGCGACCGGGTCAGCCACGCATGAGAGTACGCGGTCTCGACGCCCTCGGCGACGACCGACAGGCCCATATTGTGGCCGAGGTCGATCGCCGACTGCACGATCGCCTCGACGCTCGCATCGTTACTGTTTTCCTTCAGATCAAAAATGAAGGACTTGTCGATCTTGAGCTCGTCCACCGGCAGGCGGCGCAGCTGCGCCAGCGATGACTGGCCCGTGCCGAAGTCGTCGACCGACAGACGGACACCGGTCCCCTTGAGCCCCTGGAGCACCCGGAGCGCGAACGCCGTGTCCTGCATGACCGCGCTCTCGGTGACCTCCAGCGCCAGGCGTTCGGGCGGGACGCCGTGGTGCGCGAGCGTGGTGGCGACGAAATCCGGCAGGCTGTCGTCGATCAGGTCGAGCGCCGAGATATTCACGGATACGTGAAGGTCCATGCCCTCGGCACGCCAGCGGCCGGCCTGGCGCACGACTTCGCCGAGGACCCAGCGGGTCAGGGTCCGGATAAAGCCGGCATTCTCGGCGAGCGGCACGAACTCCTGCGGCGATACTCTGCCAAGGCGCGGGTGATTCCAGCGGAGCAGCGCCTCCACGTGACTCATGCCGCCATCGCGCAGGTCGATCTGCGGCTGGTACTCGAGGGTCAGCTGGTCGCTGTCGATCGCATCACGCAGATCCGCGATCAGGGTCAACTGATACTGGTGGCGCTCGTCCCAGCCGTTTTCATACAGCACGGCGCGCGCATTACGCTCCTTGGCGGCGTACATCGCGATGTCGGCACGCCGCAACAGGGTTTCGACGGTATCGCCGTGCTCGGGATAGACCGAAACCCCCATGCTCTGATCGATCCGCAGCGTGGTCGGCCCCAGATCGAGCGGGTTGTCCCAGGCATGCTCGATCCGCGCGGCGAGCGCCATCGCGTCGTCGGTGTCCTCGCACCCCGCGACCGCGCCGAATTCATCGCCCCCCAGTCGGGCGACCGTGTCGCTTGCGCGCAGGGCCGTGCGCAGAGACTGGCCGACGGTATTCAGTACCGCGTCGCCGATCTCGTGGCCGAGGCTGTCATTGATCTCTTTGAACCGATTCAGGTCGATGACAACCACGGCGACGCAATGCCCCTCGCGCCGGGCCCGCTCCAGCTCCAGCTGCAGCCGGTCACGCATAAGGGCACGGTTGGGCAGGCCGGTCAGTTCATCGTGGTAGGCCTGGTGGACGATCCGGTCCTCGCGCTCGCGGACTGCTTCCTGCATCCGGTTGAACGCCGTTGCGAGCGCGCCGAACTCATCGCGCTGCCCGATCGCTACCGGATGGGCATAGTCGCCCGCCGCGATCCGTTGTGCGGCATCGACCAGTTGGCGTACCGGCCGGCTGACGGTCCGTGCCAGCCAGACCGCACCGATCACGGTGATGATGAGCGCGAGCCCGGCGAGCATGAGCAACTGCCGCTTGAGCGGCTCGTACTGCGCCAGCGCGGCGGCCAGTGGCGTCTGCAGGGTCGCCACCAGCTGACCGCTGTCGGTGGCGGCGAGGCGGCGGGTGGTGACCAGCTGGCGGCCGGCCTCGGTATCCACCGTGCGCACGTCCTCGCCCTCGGTCGGCATGCCCGGGTTCACCGCCTGCGCGGTATCTTCGAGGCTGGTCGCGAGCACGCTCGCGCGGGCATCGTTGACGCGCTCGAAGCTGACCTCGGCACGCGTCAATCGGGCCAGCTCGCCCGCGAGCGCATCGTCGACGGCGAAGCCGAGGACGGCCCACGCGACGGGTACCGGCGCCCGTACAGGCACGATGACGAGCTGCCAGGCGCGCTCGCCAATGAGGCCGAAGCCGACCGCCTCGTTCGTCTCGATCGCGCGGTCGAGCAGCGCTTCCATCGCGAACGTGTCGCCCCGATCAAGATCGGAGCGCGTGCCGGCACGTACGCTGCCGTCAGGATCGAGTACCGCGGCCATGTCGGCGTCGATGCGTGCCGCATGGTTGCCGAGTGCCGATCGGATGGTCGGGTGATCGCCGGTCGCCACGGCGCGCTTGAAGCCGAAGTCGTCCGTAAGCACCCGCACCGACTGGAGCAGCTGGCGCTCGCGCAGTTCCAGCAGGCGCGCGACCACGCGGGAGCCGACCGCCAGTTCCTCTTCCACCTGGCGGGCCACATTGCGGTCGGTCGCCTCGACGACCGCAACGACGGCTGCAAGCTGGACGCTCGCGACGAGCGCCGTGAAGAAAAGCGCCAGCTTGCGTTGGAAACGATTGCGGATCACGCGGTTACCTGTCGAACGCCTCTTCCAGCGATTCCTCATCCCGGTCGCCGAAACCACGCTGGCCCCGATCACGCGGAGGTGAAACCTCGATCTCAAAGCTCAGGGTCGCCGTTCCCGACTCATCGATGGTGGCATCACGGGCCTGTGGAGAGGCCCCGTCGACCAGGCGGGGATGCCAGACCGAGACCTCGTATTCACCGGGCGGCAGGCTCTTGATACGGGCGTCGCCGTCGGCGCCCGTTCGTGCGAATGCGGGCGTGTCCAGCACGTAGATATATCCGAGCATCCAGTCATGGATATTGCAGCCCAGGGTGACGACACCGGGCTGCCCGAATGTGACCGGGCGGGCGGTCTCGCCGTGATAGAGCTGGAGTTCGAACGTCTGCGCGTCCGAGAACGAGTAGACGTGATGCCGGGTGTCGTCGCTGTTGGGGAAACGGACCGAAGTGCCGGCCAGTACGGGCAGCACGTGCGGTGCGAATTCACGGCCGCGTTGATCCATCACCGCTTCGGGGTTCCCCGGACGCGGCAGGGATTCGCCATCGGTGCGTGTCGCATGAACGACGGCGTTGGCGACCGGGCCGTCGCTCGAAAGGACCCGTGCTTCGATGGTTGCCCCCATCCCGGTGGCTGGGTCGGCGCTGGCCGAAATCAGAAGCGCCAGCATGCATTGGCCTGCACGCCGCGGGGATGGTATCCCGCAGACACTCTGCCGATCGGCCATCATGGGGTCTCCAGGGGAACGTCGCCCCATGGTTCGAAGCGAAGATCGTGCCAGTCGCGGTTCGCCGGGGTCGTTGGCGGACCGACCGGAACCGGTCACGGTGCGGGATTCGGATGCCGCGCGTGGATGGCCTCGATCGCCTCCAGGGTTTCGTCGTCCAGACGGACATCGGCGCTGCCGATGTTTTCCTCGAGTTGCTCCGTCGTGGTGGCACCGATGATGTTGGCGGTCACGAACGGGCGACTGTTGACGAACGCCAGTGCGAGTTGCGCCGGGGAAAGCCCGCGCTCGCGGGCCAGTGCCACATACGCCTCGGTCGCGGCGACCGCGTGGTCCTTCGTGTAACGCGCGAACTGCGGGAACTCGGTCAAGCGCGCGCCCTGCGGGCGGGCGCCGTCGGCATACTTGCCACTGAGCACACCGAAGCCGAGCGGTGAATAGGCGAGCAGCCCGGTCTGTTCGCGGTGGGCGAATTCCGCGAGACCGACCTCGAAGGCCCGGTTCAGCAGGTTGTAGGGGTTCTGGATCGAAACGACGCGCGGGAAGCCGTCGCGCTCGGCCAGACGCAGGTACTGCATCGTGCCCCATGGTGTCTCGTTGGAGATCCCGATCTGCCGGATTCGGCCCTCTTCTACCAGCCGCGCGAGCGTATTGAGGTTCTCCTCGATCGTGTCGATCGCGGCCGTCGTATCGCCGTCCGGTTCATAGCCGAGCCGGCCGAAGTAGTTCGCGGGCCGCGCGGGCCAGTGGATCTGGTAGAGATCGATGTAATCGGTCTGCAGCCGCTGCAGGCTCGCGTCGACCGCCTCGCGGATGTGGCGCGCGTTCAGCTGGGGTCCGCCCCGGAGCCAGTCCATGTTGGTCGACGGCCCCGCGACCTTGGTGGCCACGACCAGCCGGTCGCGGTCGGTGCGCCGCGCGAGCCAGGAGCCGATGTACTGCTCGGTCAGGCCCTGCGTCTCGGCCCGCGGCGGTACCGGGTACATCTCCGCGGCGTCGATGAAGTTCACGCCCCGCTCCGTGGCGAGGTCGAGCTGGGCGTGGGCCTCGGCCTCCGTGTTCTGCTGGCCCCAGGTCATGGTGCCGAGACAGATTTCGCTGACCCGCAGGTCGGTGGTGCCGAGTGGGCGGTACTGCATGTTCTGGCTCCGGAGGGTCGGGTTGTGTCGTTACGAATCGTGGTCGTCGTGGTCAGCGACTGTGCCGCCGGCCAGCGTCTTCATTCACGGATGCGCTCACCCCGGCTCAGGCGTTCGATGAACGGGGTGAGGATCAGTTCCATCGCGAACCCCAGTTTCCCGCCCGGGATCACGAGCGTGTTCGGACGCGCCATGAAGGCCCCCTCGATCATCGCCAGCAGGTAGGGGAAGTCCATGTGCGAGCGGGTCGCGTCGCCGAAGCGGATCACCACCAGGCTCTCATCGGCCGAAGGCACTTCGCGCGCGACGAAGGGATTGGATGTATCCACGAGTGGCACGCGCTGGAAATTGATGTCGGTGCGCGAGAACTGCGGCGTGATGTATTCGACGTAGTCGTCCATGCGCCGTTTGATCGTCTCGACCGTATCCTCCGGCGTGTATCCGCGCGCGGCGGCATCGCGGTGGATCTTCTGGATCCACTCCAGGTTCACGATCGGCGTCACCCCCACCAGGAAATCCACGTGCTGCGCGACGTCGTAGTCGGCCGTGACCACGCCGCCGTGCAGGCCCTCGTAGAACAGGACATCGGTGCCATCCGGCAACGGCTCCCAGGGCGTGAACTCGCCCTCGGCCACGCTGCCGCCGTATTCCGCGACCTCTTCGGCATTGTGCAGATAGAGCCGGCGCCAGCCCTGGCCGGTTTCCGCGTATTCGCGGAACAGGGCCTCGAGCTGATCGAACAGATTGCCCTCGGGACCGAAGTGACTGATCGTGCGGCCCTGATCCTGCGCCGACTGGATCTCGGCAGCCATCTGCGCACGCGTGTAGCGGTGGAAGCTGTCACCCTGGATATAGACGGGCGTGATGCCCTGGCGCCGGAATATGGCCTCGAAGGCATTGCGCACGGTCGAGGTCCCGGCGCCGGATGAGCCGGTTACGGCAACGATCGGGTGTTCCAGCGACATCGTCTCCTCCCGAAGGACCGTGGGGCGCCGTCACCGAATGGCGGCGCGCCTGTCGAAGCACGCATGATACCGCGTCGCGGCCCTTTGGCGATGCGGGGGTCCGTCGGGCCGTGCGCGAACTCAGTTGGCGTCTGCGAAGGGTTCGGTCGCCCGCCGATACAGCAGGTCACGCACGGGGTGGCCCTTGCGCTCGCCACGCGCCTCGAAGTGCGTCGCCGGACGGTACGCGGGGCGCTGGTGCTCGTCGGCCCCCGTGTGTTCGAACGCCGGGTGGCCGCCGACGACCGCGCGCATGTGGTCCGCGTAATCGGGCCAGTCCGTCGCCAGGTGCAATTGGCCCCCGGGGCGCAGCACCCGCGCCAGCGCATCGAGGAACGCTGGCTGGATCAGGCGGCGCTTGTGATGCCGCTTCTTGGGCCACGGATCGGGAAAGAACACGAGCACGCGGTCGAGCGCGGCATCCGGAATGCGCTCGCGCACGACCTCGGCGGCATCGGCGCGCAGCACGCGCACATTGGTCAAACCGTCCTCCGCCAGGGCGTTCATCAGCCGACCAACGCCCGGGCGATGGACCTCGATCCCGAGAAAATCGACCTCCGGATGCTGACCGGCCATGTGCCGCAGGGCCTCGCCATTGCCGAACCCGATCTCCAGCCACACCGGCGCCTGGCGCCCGAACAGCGCCGGCGGATCGATCGGCTGCTCCGCATCCACGCCGTAACGCGGCCAGAGCTCCTCGAGCGCCCGCCGCTGCCCATCGGTCAGACGCCCCTCACGCAGCACGAAACTGCGAATCGGCCGCATGCGCTCACTGCTCGAATCAGACTGCTCGGTCACGAGGACTCCGGGTTGGACTTACGGCTATGAAAGAACTGCGAACCACGGATGGACACAGATGAACACGGAGTGGCGTGTCGGGTTCGCGTGTGGTTGGGGAGCTTCGCTGATGCCGCTGCGTCACTGGTACCTGGTCGAGAAGAACCACGAATGAACACGAATAAACACGAATGGGCCATCGTGGAGCGGAAATGTCGCTGGAGCTTCGCTGAGCGACGGTTCTCGCCGCAATGCGGTCAGTCAGCCAACAGCCTCACAGCGCAGCTCCCATGAGGGTTACTTGCCCTCAATCCACCATTCGTGTGCATTCGTGTTCATTCGTGGTTCAAAACGTGGCCCAGTCCTTCGACACCCCGTCAGCGAAGCTCCCCGGAGCCATATGAGCCCCGAAGCCAATCCGTGTCCATCTGTGTTTATCTGTGGTTCCCCGCCAGTGGTTCTAAAAGAAAGTCCCCTCCTCGGGCGATGAGGCCGAGGCGTAGCGGCGGCGGGGCATGCGGCCGGCCTGGAAGGCGGCGCGGCCCGCGCGGACGCCGAGGTTCATGGCCTCGGCCATGCGAACGGGGTCTTTGGCGTGCGCGATCGCGGTGTTCAACAGGACGCCGTCGCAGCCGAGTTCCATGGCGATGGTGACGTCGCTGGCGGTGCCGACACCGGCATCGACGAGCACCGGGACGTGGGCGTTGTCGATGATCTCCAGCAGATTGTAGCGGTTCTGGATACCGAGGCCGGAGCCGATGGGGGCCGCCAGTGGCATGATCGCCTGGGCGCCCGCGTCTTCCATCCTGCGGGCCATCACCGGATCGTCGCTGGTGTACACCATCACCTCGAAGCCATCGGCGACGAGCTGTTCCAGGGCGCTCAGGGTCGCCGGGACATCCGGATACAGCGTGCGCTCGTCGCCCAGCACCTCCAGCTTGACCAGTGTGTGACCGCCGAGCAGTTCGCGCGCCAGACGGCAGGTCCGCACGGCATCTTCCGCCGTGTAGCAGCCCGCCGTGTTGGGCAGGAGCGTGAACCGATCCGGCGGCAGATGATCGAGCAGGTTGGGCTCGTCCGGGTTCTGGCCGAGGTTCGTGCGACGGATGGCGAGGGTGACCAGTTCGGCGCCGCTGGCGTCGATGGCCGCGCGCGCCTGCTCGAAATCCGCATACTTGCCCGTGCCCACGAGCAGACGCGAATGGAACCGGCGCTCGCCGACGATCAGCGGATCGTCCTGTCGGGCCGTCGTGCTGGCCGCTGTCGCGGTGGTCATGATCGCTCCCGCGGCGCGCTCGGGCGCCCCTGGATAAATGGATGAAAAGCGTAATTCTCAGCCGCCGCCGATGGCGCGGACGATCTCGACGCGGTCGCCTTCGGCGAGTTTCGTCGCTGCGTACTCGCTGCGCGGGACGATCTCGCGGTTGCGCTCCAGCGCGATACGCTGATCCGCCAGGCCCACGCGCTCGACCAGTTCGGCGACCGTGACCGCCTCGGGCAGTTCGTATTCCTCACCGTTCACACTGACAAGCATTGCGATCGTCCCCGCCGCCGTTCCGGCGCGACATTCTACACCGGCGCCCGCCCCAACGGATGTTTCGGTTCGGGGCCGATGCTAGTGGGCCATGCGGGCGGTTCGGTTATTCTCTGCGGCGCTGTGCGTGCCTGTCGCAAGGCGCGAGGAGCGAGTGTAGCGCGTCCTACACGAGTAACGAGCAACGCCGCGACAGGTGCGCACAGCGCCGCCCTACGGGAGCGGACATGGCGGTCCATCACGGCGTTGCGCCTCACTCACGTAAGAGGCGCTACGCTCGATCGGCGCGCCTTGTGCTGAACCGCCATGTCCGCTCAGAGAGTAACCGAACTGCCCGCATGGCCCACTAGTTGCGTGGTGGCATACCCACCACTACTATGTGACCGCGATGCGGCCGTAGTTCAACGGTAGAACCCAACCCTCCCAAGGTTGTGATGCCGGTTCGATTCCGGTCGGCCGCTCCACTTTTCCCTTACCCCCTGTTTCACGGGCGATTCCGATGCCGCATGCCCTCATCGCCGGCGGCGGGCTGATCGGCCTGCTTACCGCCCGCGAACTGCGGGCGCGCGGATTCGATGTCACCGTGGTCGAGCGCGGCGCCTGCGGGCGCGAGGCCTCCTGGGCCGGCGGCGGCATCCTGTCGCCGCTGCATCCGTGGCGGTTCCCGGACGCGGTCAATGCCCTGGCCGGGCACTCCCAGGCCCTATGGCCCGGGCTCGCCGAGACCCTGCGCGAGCGCACCGGCATCGATCCCGAGTATCGCACCGGCGGGATGATCGTCATCGATGACGATGACCCGGCCGAGGTGGGTGCCTGGGTCGAGCGTCAGGGCGTGGCGGCGACCCCGCTGGATCGCGGGCAGGTGACCGCGATGGTACCCGGCCTGCAGCCCCCGGCCGGGCATTCGTGGCTGCTGCCGGACATCGCGAGCATCCGTAATCCGCGCCTGCTGCGCGCGTTGATCGCACTCGCAGTGGGCGAGGGGGTGACCCTCCGCGAGCGCACTCCGGTCACCGGAGTCGCGCACGCCGGCGGCCGCGCGGTCGGCCTGGATACGACGGTCGGTCGCATCGAAGCCGACGCGGTGGTGATCTGCGCGGGGGCCTGGAGTAAAAGCCTGCTGAGCGGCCTCGATGCCGAGCCGCCCGGCATCCGTCCGGTGCGCGGGCAGATGCTCGCGTTCGCGGCGTCCCCCGGACTGCTGGAGCGGATCGTGCTGACGGAGGGGTATTACCTGATCCCCCGCGCCGATGGCACGGTCCTCGCCGGGAGCACGGTCGAGGACGCCGGTTTCGATTCGACCGCGACCCACAGCGGCCGCGCCGAATTGTTCGACGCGGCCGCGCGACTGTTGCCGCCGCTTGCCGAGGCCCCCGTGCGGGCGCACTGGGCGGGGCTGCGGCCCGGGTCCGACGACGGGATTCCGACCATCGCGCCCCATCCGGCGCTGGCCGGCCTGTGGATCAACGCCGGCCACTTCCGCAATGGCATCGTGACGGCGCCCGCTTCGGCCGCGCTCACGGCGGACCTGGTCGCCGGCCGGACGCCCGCGCTCGACCCGACCCCCTACCTCTGGCCGCCGGCCGCCGGGGTGCGGGCGACGCCGGGCTCCGGCTGATTCGATCGCCATGGGGCGGTACACTGCAGGTACTGGCCCACACCCCCTGTACAGCGGGCCAACGGGCGGCTATCCTTCGCGGCCCCGAGTTTGACCGTGCCGGTGTAGCTCAGTCGGTAGAGCAATCGATTCGTAATCGATAGGTCGGAGGTTCGATTCCTCTCGCCGGCACCATTTCCTTGCCCCGCCGTGTCTACGGGGCACCGTCCGCTGTGGATTCTGGCGCCCATGAACGAGCCCCATTCGCTCGGGCCGCGCACGGCCACAATCCTGATCGTCGCGGCGGGCGCCCTCTGGGGGCTCTACTGGTTACCCTTGCGGCGCCTCGACGCGCTGGCGACCGCCGGTCCATGGGCGACCGTCGCGGTGCTGGTGGTGGCTTTGCTGGTCCTCGCGCCCGCTGCGTGGCGGGGCCGTGTACGCCTCGCGGACGCCTCCCCTCGGGCCCTGTTGAGCGTGGCGGCCGGTGGTGCCGCCTTCGTGCTGTACTCGAACGGTCTGCTCTACGGCCAGGTGGCCGTTGTCATCCTGCTGTTCTACCTGACGCCGATCTGGAGCACGCTGATCGCGCGTTTCTGGCTGGGCCACGCCATATCATGGTGGCGCTATGCTGCACTGGTCGCCGGTTTCCTCGGTATCGGCCTCGTGTTGCGGGGTGGCCATGGGGGCCTGCCGCTTCCCCATGAACCGGGCGACTGGCTCGGACTCGCTTCCGGCCTGCTCTGGTCGATCGCGTCGACCGGCATCCATGGCCACTCGCGTACCCGCCCCGCCGAGACGAACTTCGTGTTCTGCCTGGGCGGCCTGGTGGCCGCCCTCGCGTTGGCCCCGCTACTGGCCGGCACCGTGCCGCCCGGGGTTACGGCGACCCAGCTGCTGCCGGCGCTCGCCTGGACGCTGGTGATCGGTATCGGCTGGTGGGCGCTGTCATTGACCGCGTTCGTCGCGGCGACCCAGGTGGTCGAGCCGGCCCGGGTCGGCATCCTGCTCATGAGCGAGGTCATCGTGGGGACGATCTCCGCGGCCCTGCTCGCCGCCGAGCCGTTCGGCCCGCTGGTTGCGGTCGGCACGCTGCTGGTGATCAGCGCGGGCATCCTCGAGAGCATGCCGGAGCGGCGGCGGACCGGCTGAATCCCACGAAAAAATTCGCGGGGAATCAGCGATTCTCGAGGGCGGGCGCGGGATCGCGATCGAAGGGCATGCGCAGTCCCGCGGCCAGCCGCAGCCACAGCCGCCAGAGCAGGAACAGGACCGCGAGAGGCGCGATCAGCGTCTCGATCACGAACACCGCGACAAGATCGATCAGCGCGTTGAACAGCGAGTCGAGCCAGCCCTGATCGACCGCCTGCAGCGACTGGGCCTGATCCTTGAGCGTGCCCATCCGCTCGCCGAGGGAACTGTTACCGGCTGACGGACCGGTGACTTCACCGGGGGCACGGTCGAGATCGACGTCGAGGCCGACCTGGCCGGCGGCGCGCTCGACGGTCGCGGTGGCGGCCTGTTGGCGCTCCTCCAGGACATGGCCGGCGATGGCGGCCACCCCGAGCCCGGTGAGTGGCAGCAGCAGCCGCAGGAGGACCGCGGTACCGAGCATCAGGCCGGCAGCGGACGCGAAGGATCGCGCGAGTTGCCGCCGCGGCCCGGCGATCAGGGCCACCACCGCCAGCGCCGCCGCAGCCGATGCGAACAGCGGCAGGGCGACGTCGCCCCCGAGTTCGAGCATCACCTTCTGCAGGGTCAACGAGGCGAGCGCGGCGAGGACCACCGTCGAGAAGCGGTCGAGCAGATCGCGCAGCGGCTCGAAAATCTGACCGGGTCGCCCTTCGACGAAGCCGATCCCGATGGAGATGTCCCCGGCGACGGCCAGCAGCCGTTCCAGTGCCCGCGCGCCGACATACGTCCCGCCCGCCTGCAGCAGGGCCCGGTCGACGTATTCCGCCGCCGGCTCGTCGAGCGGCGTCAGCAGGGGGTCGAACAGGCGCTGGTCGGCGGTTCCGGACACCGTTGTCGCGATGATGGCCGTCAGTGCCACCGCGAGCCCGATGCGACGCGCGTGGGGCGAGCGCGAACCGGTGCGCGGCGCGGCTGCAGCCACGCTGCACGGCAGCAGCAGGGGCAGGCAGTACTGTGGCCAGGGCCGTCCCGGGCTGTCGTCACCCAGGGCGCGGATGATCAATGCACCGCCGAGCGCCAGGCCGGCCGCGATGACCCATGGCGCCCAGACGGCCGCCGGCGAGAGAATCCACGCCACGAGGTAGGCGGCGTCGGCGGCGAGTGCGCCTGCGCGCAGCACCCGGAACCAGCCGCGGCGGCGGGCCCCGGTGGCCGGCCCGGTCACTTCTGCTCCGCCTGCCAGTCCTGCAGGCGCTGCCTGGCCGCGCTGAACTGGGCCTCGGTCATCCGATCGGCCGCGCGCCCGCGGACGTCGTTGGCGTTGTCCCGGAAGGCGTTGGCGCCGAAGTTGTCGGACGCGACCGTGAGCCAGAACCACGCGGATTCCAGATCGCGCTCGAGGCCGGCGCCGCCGTGGAAGTGGATCATGCCGAGGGCATATTGCGCGTAGACGTTCTCGTTGCGCGCGGCCTTCTCGTACCAGCGCACGGCCTCGGCCGCATCTTTCGCCACCCCCTGACCCTTGGCGTACATGTGGCCGAGATTGAACCAGGCCGATTCGCTGCCGTGCTCGGCGGCGCGGTGGTACCAGTGCAGGGCGCGTTCATGGTCCTGCTCGACGCCGCGCCCTTCCTCATACAGGGCCCCGAGGCGGAACGCGGCCTCGGCATGATCCAGCGCCGCCGCCTGGCGCCACCGCTCCGCCGCCTCGGGGAGGTTGCCGCCATTGGCGGCCTCGACGCCGGCGGCGAACAGATCCTCCGCCTCGCCGCCGAGGGCGAGGGGGGACGCAAAAAGGGCCAGAAGGAGCGGCAGCGCGCGTAGTGGACTCATGATGCCGGCATACTAACCCGAATCCGGATGCGGCCTCACGGACCGGATCGCGTCGGTAACCCCACCACCCCCTTGTTTGCCCGATTCGGCGATTCGTGGCGCCTCAGTGCATCAGGAAGAAGGTGGCGTACGCGACCATCAGCGCCGGGATCCCGGTATAGAGCGTGGCGACGATCGCCGCGCGCGGCGCCAGTGCGATCGCGGGGAACAGCGCGTCGCCGTCGTTGGAGATCGCGTTGCCCAGCAGCGCGGCCATCGGGATCGCCCCGGTCAGGTACAGGCCGGTGACGATAATCTGTGGCCCGCAGCCCGGCAGGAAGCCGATCAGGACGGCGATCAGCGGTGTCAGTACCAGCCAGCCGGAGAACCAGCCACCGATGTCGGCGCCGGTGAAGTGGACGCCCAGCTCGAACAGCAGGAAGGCCGCGATGACCCACACGGTCACGAAGTTGGTGTCGTTGATCACGCGCGAACGCAGGGTGGGTGGCGCCGTGGTCTGGTCGTTCGGATTGCCCGTCTTGCAGGGCGCGTTGTTGACCTGACCGGGTTCGGTCGTCAGGTACGCGCTCCACATCAGCAGCGCCAGGACGCCGCCGGCGAACCCGAGCCAGGTGACCGGCTCATAGGCCGCGAGTGGCCCGAACCACTGGTTTGGATCGACCTGGGCGGCGATCGGCAGCGCGAACACCAGACCCGGTGCCATCAGGGCCATCCACAGCGGATTGAGGCGCGTCGTCTGCCGCGGGCGCCGGCCCATGCGCGCGCGCCGCTCGGCCTCGTCGCTGTCGGCGAGGGCCTGGCGGCGCATGAAATCCGGTCCGTGCAGGGCCTCCACCAGCCAACCCGATATGGACCCCACCACCAGACCGAGCGCGAATACGATCAGTGCCGTGGTCGGCTCCTGCGAGAGCAGCAGGAAAGCGGCATCGCCCATAGTGGCGGTCAGCACGGCGATCAGGGCGCCGAAGCCGACCTGGCCGTTGACGTACTGGGTGACCACGACGATGGCGCCGCCGCAGCCCGGCAAAGCGCCGAGGAACGCGGCGACCGGGACCTGCACTTTCGGGTGTGCCTGCAGCGTATCCGCGAGGTTGAAGCGGAACAGCCGTTCGATGCCGTAGATCAGCACCAGCGTGCCGGCGACGAACACGCTGACCTGCAGCCAGGCCTCGGCGATGGTGTCGACCATGATGCGTCCGGCCTCGGGTGCGAACCCGGCGAGTGCCA
The DNA here is from genome assembly GCF_001614315.2 of Halofilum ochraceum. Classification (NCBI taxonomy): domain Bacteria; kingdom Pseudomonadati; phylum Pseudomonadota; class Gammaproteobacteria; order Chromatiales; family Ectothiorhodospiraceae; genus Halofilum; species Halofilum ochraceum. The sequence goes on along the minus strand of NZ_LVEG02000022.1, from coordinate 22,318 downwards.
GCAGTGCCACCGGTACGAGCACGCGCCACGAGATCAACTCGCGCGCGGCGCGGTGGAAATCGATCAGGCCGCGTTTGGCGGCAAGGATGGCGGCGGTCATAGTGCCTTGGCTTTAGACTGAGTCTAATCAGGACTGTAAGTATAGCCGAGGCTGAATTCAAGTTCTCGGGCTTAAAAATTTTGGCCGAGCTACCGCTTTCCCGTCTTGGGCCGGCCGGGCATCCGGGAGCTGTCGCGCTCCGGCTCGCGCCTGCGGGGAGATATGGAATTCGGGGAGGCTCGGCCAATCGGCCGGTGATTGGCCTGGGGGCGCGCAGCTGTGCGCCATTGAGGCCTGGATATCGACTGTCGGGATCAGCGCCCGGTCTGTCGCAGCCGGTCCTCGAAATCGCCGTGCGGGAGTGGCCGGTCGAACCAGTAGCCCTGGGCGTTGTGGCAGCCCAGTTCCTGCATCAGATCTGCCTGAGCGGCGGTCTCGACGCCTTCGGCGATGACGGTCAGGCCGAGGCTGCGCCCGAGTTCGACGATGGTCCGCACGATTGCCCGGGCCGTATCGGCCGATGCGGGAGCGTCTTCGGGGGCGTCGATATCCGCCACGAAAGCGCGATCGACCTTGAGCGTGTCGATCGGCAGGTGGCGGAGGTAATTCAGCGACGAGTAGCCGCTGCCGAAGTCGTCGATGGCGATCCGCAGTCCAGGTGCGCGTGCCTTGAGGTCATTGAGCTGACGGCTTGCGTGCTGGAAATCGACCATCAGCATGCTTTCGGTGATCTCGAGTTCCAGCCCATTGGGATCGACACCGGTATCCGCGAGTACCTGGGCAACCTCGGCGCCGAAGTCCGCGGAGTGGAGTTCGCGTGCGGAGATGTTGGCCGCGAGGATGATGTCTTCGCCGGCGGCCTGCCACTCCGCCAGTACACGCGCGGCGGCGCGGAGGACGTAACGGTCGATCTGCCCGATCAGCGGGCCGCGCTCCGCGACCGGGAGGAACTGCCCGGGCGTGAGCGGCCCCCGCTCCGGATGGTTCCAGCGCAGCAGCGCCTCGGCGCCGACCAGGTTGCGCCCGGGCAGGTCGATCTGCGGCTGGTAGTAGAGTTCGAGCTGATCCTCGGCGAGCGCCGTGCGCAGTTCGGCTTCGAGCCGCAGCCGCTCGCTGACCTGTGCGTTCATGGTCTCGGCGAAATACCGGTAGCGGTTCTTGCCGGCATGCTTGGCCGCGTACATCGCAGTGTCCGCGGTCTGCATCAGGGCTTCGGTCGATTGCCCATCCTGGGGGAAGATGCTGATGCCGATGCTGGGCCGCGCCGTCACGTCGCGGCCGGCCACCTGTACGCTCGGCTGCAGCGAGGCCAGCACCCGCTCGGCGACCTCGGTCGCATCGAGTTCCTCCCGCAGGGGCACGGCGATGACGAACTCGTCACCACCCAGGCGGGCAACCGTGTCGCAGTCGCGGACGCAGTTGCGCAGGCGGGCGGCGACCTGTTGCAGGAGTTGGTCGCCGGCGCTGTGGCCCAGCGTGTCGTTTACCAGTTTGAACTCGTCGAGGTCGAGCAGCAGGACGCCCAGTTCCTCGCCGCTGCGTCTGGCGTCGAGGATGCCGCGCTCGAGACGGTCGGTCAGCAAAGCGCGATTGGGCAGGTCGGTGAGGGTGTCGTACTGGGCCTGGCGCACGAGTTCCTGCGCGAGCCGGTCCTGCTCGATCGCGATCGAGGCGATCTGGGCCATCTCGTTGAGCAGCGGCGTATCGTCTCGGCGGTCTTTCTCTCGCGCCGTCGTCAATGCGGCGACGACCGCAAGAGTCGCTCCCTGCTGATCGCGGACCGGGACCGCGCTGATCGCGCGGAAACCGGCGTCACGGGCCGTCCGCCGGAAGCGGCTCTCGTCGTCTTCCGCCAACTCGTCGGTCGCCGGCCGATCCGCCCCCAGCGTCCCCGCGATTGCGCTTCCAGCCGCCTCCGGGGGCTGGCCGTCGATCGTGGCGGTGCAGGGCGCGGGCAGCCGGGGCGCCGCCGCGGTCTGGAGACGGCCGTCGCGGAGCCGGAAGATGGCCGCCGTGAGGTCGTCGTGCTGGCGCTCGATGAGGGCAACGAGTTCCCGCAGGATGTCATTGAGCGGGCGGTCACGGGCGATCATCTCGAGGATGCGGCCGCGACCCTCCGCCAGGCGCGCCGCCCGGTATTGCGCGGTGATATCCCGGACCGTCCCTTCGTAATAGCGGACCCGGCCATCGGCCCCACGGACCGCACGGGCGTTCTCGCTCGTCCAGATCCGCTCGCCGGTGGCCAGGCGCGTGATCTCGGCCTCGAAATCGGTGACCCGGTCATGGCGCTCGAGCGCCTCCATCAGGCGCGTGCGGCTGTCCGAGTCCACGAACCACTGCGCATGGATGTTCTCCATCCCGGCGAGCAGTTCCGCCTCGGTGTCGTAACCGTGCAGCCGCGCGAGTGCCGGGTTGGCGCGCAGGAGCCGCCCGTCCGGGCTGGAGCGGTAAATCCCCTCGGTCGCGTTCTCGAAGATATCCTGGTAATCGGACTCCGCGCGCAACTGCTCGGTGACGTCGATCATTACCGTGCGCGAGCGCAGCATCCGCCCGGCGTCGTCATATTCCACGGTCGCCGAGAGCAGGATGTCGAGGATCTGCCCGTCCGCGCGCACGATCTGCATGGGCTCGTCGCGCATCACGCCGTCGGTCATCAGTCGGCGAAAGTCGATACGCTCGACCTTCTCGCGCGAGGCCCGACTGAGGAAGTCGCGGGAGTAGGCGCCGATTACCTCCTCGCGCGGATAGCCCAGGTGCTGGAGCCAGTAGTCGTTCACATCGATGATGCGCCCATCGCGGTCGATCGAGTGCATCATCACCGGGGTGTTGTCGTAGAGCGAACGGAAGCGTGCCTCACTGGCGGCCAGCTCGCGCTCGATCGCCATGCGGTCGCTGACATCGGCCATTACCGACACCGCCTGCACGATGTTGCCGTCGTGATCGTATTCGCAATCCGCGGACAGCAGCACATCACGGATCTCGCCATCGGCGCGCACGATCTGGAACGGGATGTTGCGGCAACGGCCGTCGCGCCAGAACGTGGGGCGGATCTCTTCCAGCGCTCGGCGGCGGGATTCCGGCGTAAAGAGGTCGATCGACTGGCGGCCGATGACTTCCTCGCGTGTGTAGCCGAACTGCTCCAGCCAGTAATCGCTGACCGCGACCAGACGCCCCTCGGCATCGATCGAGTGCATCATGGTGGGCGTATGGTGGTAGAGCAGGCGGAAACGTTCCTCGCTGGCGCGCAGATCCGCCTCGACCGCGACCCGCTCGGAGAGATCGCGGATCACCGTGGAGAACCGCTCGATCCGCCCTGACGGATCCCGGTGCGAGAGGATCGTCTGGGACACCCGCCGGTGCCGGCCGCGGGCGGTCACGATAGTCGCCTCGCCGGACCAGGTTCCGTGATGGGCCGCCTCGACGCTGGCGTGATCGAGGATGTGCTGTCGGTCCTCGGCGCTTACGAAATCGAAAAACGAGCGGCCAGTCACGGTCGCGTCATCCGCCAGTTCCAACAGTGCTCGACCGCCGGCGTTGAGCCAGTGGATGTCGCCCTGGGTATCGGTGATCGCCACGCAGTCGGGGGTCGATTCCAGGATCGCGTTCAGGCGATCGGCCTCGGCCCGCGCCGTCTGCCGGTCGGTCACGTCGACCAGCAGGCCATTACAAACGATCTCGCCATTGTCCAGTGGTTGCGGTACCGAGCGCGCTTCGACCTGAACGGTGCCGTTGGGGGTGACCAAACGGAACTCGCGCCGCAGCGGCGCGAGCGTCTGCTCCGACACGCGCACTGCCTGAATGAGGTCCTCGCGTTCGGGGTCGGGCACCAGCGACAGGAAGGTCTCGAAATCGTCGATCGGATAATCGTCGGGCAGGCCGCAGATGCGCCTGAGCCCATCGCTCATGTACGTGAACCGCCACGTCCCGTCTGCGGCGTGGCGGAACTGATAGATCGCGCCCGGCAGTGAGCCGGTGATCGCGCGCAATCGGCGCTCCGCCTCGGCCAGGCGATCCTCCGCCTCGCGCCGCGCCGTGATATCGATCATCAGGCCGTTCCATACGACCGCACCGTCCGCCCGCGGATGCGGTTGCGAGCGCGCCTGGATCCAGCGTCGGCCGATGGGGCCGTCGAGCGGGAATTCCTGCTCGTATCGGCTCATATCCCGGGCGGACGCATTCAGTCGTTCCATGGCCAGGCGCGCATCCCGTGGCGGGATCAGGCCCATCACCGTGTCGAAGTCGGCCAGGTCGGCGTCCTGAGGGAGTCCCGTCAGTGCGCCGAGGCCTTCACTCATATAGGTCGTGGCCACGCGGCCGTCGGGCAGGAGTACGACCTGGTAGATCGCGCCGGGCAGCGAGTCCGTGATGTCGTGCAGGCGGGTCTCGGTATCGGCGAGACGCCGCTCGGCTGCCCGCAGACCGGTGATATCGATGACGGTCGCCAGCCGCAGTGCTTCACCATCCGGCAGATCAATGCGGCGGCTGCAGGTGTCGATGAGCATCGGCGAACCGTCGCGGCGCTCCACCCAGAGTTCCCGCGCTTCGCCTTCGCGTTCGCGTTGCAGTACGGCGCGATGATGCGCCATCGCGGTGGCCCGTTCGTCCGCGGGGAATACCGCCGTGAAGTGTCGACCGAGGAGTTCGTCGGAGCGATAGCCGTAGATGGCACAGTAGGCGTCGTTGACGTAGCGGTAGTAACCCGCCTCATCCAACAGCGTGAGACCGGCGCCCGCCAGGCGCATGACCGACTCGGCGACCAGCGCGTTCGGCGTGGGCGGTTGTGCGGTCATGAGCAGCAGCCCGTCGCTGATGCCCAGATGCACGGCAAGTCGGTGTCCCGTAGTCGCCAGGGTGGCTTCGAAGTGGGTGTGGCCGGAATCGCGCGCCGTGGTCAATGCCGTTTCGAGCGTCGGCTGGTCCGCCGGCGTGAAGAAGTCGTGCACGCGTTTTACGCGCGCCGCCCCTGGCGGGCACCAGCGAGTGCCGGTACGGATCACCTGACCGTCGGGGGTGGCGACGGCGACCAGGGCGTCGATCAGCTCGAACAGCAGATCAGGGTCGATGCTGGCGCCATCGTTCCGGGGCGGGGCGGTTCGAACCATGGGCGTCCTTTGCTGCAACGGCCCCGTGCGGCCTTGCGTTTCGGGGCGTCGCGTTATGGCTTCTTGCACGGGCGACGATAGCACGTTGCTGCCCGGATGCAGTGGGCCCGGGACAGGATCAGGCGCTGGTCACGATCCCCGCGAGCGCTGCGGCATGACAGGCCAGAACCGCCGCGGTCAGGCGGGCCCGCAGACCGGGATACCAGGGCGATCCCGTGACCGGACACCGGACGCGTTCCCACAGCAGCAGTGCAGCGAATCCGCCCGCGAGGACGATCGTCGCCGTTGCTGCCGACACCAGAAGCGCCAGCCAGGCGACCAGCGAGGGGAGAACGCCCACGACCGCGCGCTCCGTCGCGCGCCCGCTGCCGGGGCTCAGAGCCAGCCCCCACTGGATCCCGCCGAGAAACGCGAGGATCGTGGCCCCATAGGCGATGAAAACCTGCGCGGCCAGCGCTGTCCCCGGCCAGGGGCCGTGGAGCATGAGGGCCGCGAGCACGAACGGGATGAGCCCGGCGTAACCCAGCACCCCGGCGGTGCGCGGCGACAACGTTGCGGAGTCCATGCGCTCTTCCAGTGTCAGGCCTTCGGCTGCAGTCTACGGGCGAACGCGGTAATCGCAATCCGCGACGACGATGGGAGCGGCCACCGCATTTACCGGGTTTGACCGCCGGGCTGTTCGCGCATGGGCTGGGGTTCGGATGCGTGTGCGGGCGGATCGAGCGTCGGCTTTGCGGAAACCGGCCGGTGCGGGGAACCAACGCGCCGTTGTGTTGTCACAATCAATACGGCGCCCTTCCCGGGGTGCCAGCCCGCCTCCTCCCTCGGCGGGCACCCGGCGAACCGCCGGGATGCCTTGCCCCGACGCCCAGGGCGGCGCCGGGGCCCTCTTACGGAATGTCCGCCCAGCCATACCATTCGTCGAGCAGGCCGTGCAGGTCGTCGATACCCTGACCGTGCGTCGCCGAGAACAGCTGCAGCGTCGCATCCACCCCAGCCCGGCCGAGCTCGCCACGTACGGACTCGAGTGCCTTCGCCGCCTGCCCCCGGCTGAGCTTGTCCGCCTTGGTCAGAATGCCGTGCAGGGCGGCACCTGTCGGTTGCAGCAGTTCGACCAGTTGCCAGTCGAGGCTCGTCAGACCACGGCGCGAATCGAGGATGAGAACGACACCGACCAGCGACTGCCGCTGCTCAAGATAGGATGCGAGCAGTCGCTCCCAGTTGCGGCGTGTCTGTTCCGGTACTTTCGCGTAGCCGTAGCCGGGCAGATCCACCAGCCGACGGTCGTCGCCGAGTTCGAACAGGTTGATCAACTGGGTCCGCCCCGGCGTTTTGCCGACGCGGGCGAGCCCGCGACGCCCCGTTACCGCGTTGAGGGCGCTCGATTTGCCGGCATTCGAGCGGCCCGCGAAGGCGACCTCACGGCCGGTGTCCGGGGGCAGCTGGGCGAGCCGGGCGACGCTGCCGCCGAAGTCGACGCGCGCATAGCGATTGGGGTCGGTCATCGATTCGCTCCGGGCAAGGACCACTGTAATTGATCGGGATGGGTACTCTGGTATAGTTTCGGGCGCTCAAGCGCGGGCCGTCCGGCGCCGGGCGGGGTGCATTCTACGGAGTCGATCGAGCATGAAGAAGGCAGTGACGGCAATCGCGTTCGCGGCACTCCTCACCGGTACCGGAACCGCCAAGGCCCAGGACGGTACGCCGTACCTCGACGGCGGCGACCCGGAGGCCGGCAAGTCCCTCAGCCAGACCTGCGCGGCCTGTCACGGGCCCGATGGCAACAGCCCCAACGCCCAGTGGCCGAACATCGCCGGGCAGCATGCGGCCTACACCTATAAGCAGCTCATGGATTTCAAGAAAGGCGAGGAGCGCGCCAACGCCCAGATGGCCGGTATGGTGGCCGATCTGAGCAAGCAGGATATGCGCGATCTGGCCGCTTTTTACGCGAATCAGCCGCAGAAGACCATGGGTGCCAGCAACGAGGAACGCGTCGACCGGGGGCAGAAGATCTATCTCGGCGGCATCCCGGACAAGGGCGTGGCCGCATGCATCGCATGCCACGGCCCGCGCGGCCGCGGCAACCCCGCTGCCAATTATCCCGATGTCGGCGGCCAGTACGCACAGTATCTGATCACGCAGCTCGAATACTTCCGTTCCGGCGAGCGGGCGAATGATCGCGCGGCCATGATGCGTTCGCTCGCCAGCGAGATGAGCGACGAAGAGATCCGGGCCGTGTCCGAATATATGGCCGGCCTCAACTGATACGGCCGGCTCGAACCCTGCGACGCGGTGGACCTGAACTTCCGCGGCGCGCGATGGTCGGATGATGGAATCCGTCCGGAGAGCCCTGATCATGCAGCGTTTCATCCAGGCCGTAGTCGCGGCCCTGTGCCTTTTGGCTTTCGCACCGGTGGTCCCTGCGGCCGACTATCGGGTCATCGATTCATCCGCAGGCCCGGGTGACTCCGAGGGCATCCAGGTCACGGAGTTCTTCTGGTACGGCTGCCCCCATTGCTACCGGTTTGCCCCCAGAATCGCGCAATGGGAGGAGTCGAAGCCCGACGAAGTCGAGTTCCGGCATATCCCGGCGGTACTCTCGGAGCGCTGGGCGCTGCACGGACGGGCCTTCTTCGCCGCGCAGGCGCTGGAGGTTCTCGACGAATTCCACATGCCAATGTTCCGTGCGATGCATGAGGACGGCAAGCGCATGCGGAGCGAGGAAGAGATCGGCGAGTTCGTGACCTCCCTCGGCCTCGATGGTGAGGAATTCGTGAGTGCCATGAACTCCCTCGGCGTCAACACGCGAATGCAGCGCGCGCGCGACCTGCAGCAGACCTACGGAGTTTCCGGAACGCCCTCGGTGGTCATTGACGGGCGTTACATCACCTCGGGCAGCATGGCCGGCAATTTCGACCGCATGATCGAGGTGATCGACGAACGGGTGGCGGCGGCACGCGGTGAGCGCGACTGAGTCGTCGCAGGCCCGGGCCACCGAGGGGAGCGGCCTGTTCCGCCTGCTCTCTTACAACATCCAGGTCGGTATCCGTACGGGGACGTTCCGCCAATACGTCACCGGTGGCTGGAAACATATCCTGCCGCACCGCGAACGCCTGCGCACGCTGGCGGCCATCGCCGATCAGATGCGCGGCTACGACCTCGTCGCCGTCCAGGAGGCGGACGCCGGCAGCCTGCGAACGGGCTTCCTTGGCCAGACCGAATACCTCGCCCGCCGCGGCGGCTATCCCTGGTGGATCGAGCGCACCAATCGCCGTGTAGGCCGGTTGGCCCAGCACAGTATCGGGGCCCTGTCGCGGACCGAACCGGACCGCATTCAGCGCTTCGCGCTGCCCGGCCGCGTGCCCGGGCGCGGGGGCATCATGCTCGATTTCGGTTCCGGTGAGGGCCGGCTCAGTGTCGTGGTCGTGCATCTGGCGCTGGGGCGCCAGACCCGACAGCAGCAACTCGATTTCATCGCCGAGTTGATCGCCGATTCCCCGCACGCGGTCGTCATGGGCGATTTCAACGCGCCTCATGGCGCGCCGGAGATGCGCCGCTTCTTCAACCGCACGGAACTGGTCGAGCCCATCGCGGAACTCAACACCTGGCCCGCCTGGCGCCCCCTGCATAACTTTGATCACATCCTCACGACCCCGGAGCTGCGCATCGAACGCATGAGCGTTCTCGACGACAGCCAGTCCGACCACCTCCCCGTAGCCGTCGACCTCACCCTCCCCAGCGCCTGCAGCGTACCCATCGCCTGATCGAGTCCCGTATCCGTTTGCCAGTCAGCCGAACGATGTGGTGAACCACAGATGGACACGGATCAACACAGAGGGCACAGGTGGCCCCGTGAGCTCCGGGGAGCTTCGCTGAGGCACTCTCGCAATGTCGGTCCAGGATTCAGAACCACGAATGAACACGAATGGGGTTGAGGTGATGCAGGCTTGCTGGAGCTCGCGCTGACACCGCATCCACTCCGTGATCTTGTCCGTTCGAATCGTAATGAGCCTGTCAGCGAAGCTCGCGCGAGCGATCCAACCCAAGCGGCAGCATTCGTGTTAATTCGTGTTCATTCGTGGTTCCAGCAAACGGTTCTTTCGGCACTGGATTTCAGCGAAGCTCCCGGAAGCCCTGCCAGGCCAGGAGCCAATCCGTGTTCATCTGTGTCCATCTGTGGTTCAGACAGCGGCCGCACGGACTCCTGAAACCCTCAGACGAGGGTGGCGACGCGTTGGATGCTGGCGAAGTGGATGTCGACGATGGTGTCGATTTCGCGGGCGTAGCCGCCGGCCATGACGACGACCACGGGCAGGCCGGCGTGGCGGCAGCGGTCGACGACGAGGGCGTCGCGCTGGTTCAGGCCTTCGGGGGTGACGGCGAGGCGCCCGAGGCGGTCGCCGGCGTAGGCGTCGGCACCGGCGAGGTAGAACACCAGATCGGGCGCGAAAGCCGTGAACGCGGTGTCGAGTCCGCGCTCCAGGGCGCGCAGGAATGCCTCGTCGTCGGCGCCATCGTCGAGCCCGATATCGAGATCGCCGTCGACCTTATGCGTGGGGAAGTTGCGTGCCCCGTGAATGGAGAAGGTGTAGACGCTCGGATCGTCCTGGAATATCTCGGCCGTACCGTTGCCCTGGTGGACGTCGGTATCGATGACCAGCGCACGCCGGATCAGACCCTCGCGCTGGAGCGTGCGCGCGGCGACCGCGCAGTCGTTGAACACGCAGAAGCCCTGCGCGGCGGCGATCTGGGCATGGTGCGTACCGCCCGCAAGGTTGCCCGCTGCCCCCTCCGCCAAGGCCACGCGCCCGGCGGCGATGGTCGCGCCGTTCGAGCGCCGCGAGCGCTCCACCAGACCCGCTGACCAAGGGAAACCGAGGGCGCGCACCTCGCGCCGATCCATGGTCCCGTCGACCACGCGATCGATATACCCGCGCTCGTGCGCGAGCGCGAGCTGGTCATCCGTCGCCGCCGACGGCTCGATCAACTCGAACCGCCCATCCCCGGCACAGCGCTCCCGCAACCGCCGGTACTTGTCCATCGGAAACCGATGCCCGTCGGGCAACGGCAACACGAAATGATCACAGTAGAACAGTTTCACGATAGAAGATTACTGGAACCACAGATGAACACGGATTGGCTCCCGGGCTGGCACGGCTTTCGGGAGCTCAGCTGACGCACTCTCGCACCATCGGACCTGGATTCAGAACCACGAATGAACACGAATTAACACGAATGGGGTTTTGGGGAAATCCAGGCCTGCCGGAGCTCGCGCTGACACCGCATCCACTCCGTGATCTTGTCCGTTCGAATCGTAATGAGCCTGTCAGCGAAGCTCCCGCGAGCGATCCAACCCAAGCGGCAGCATTCGTGTCCATTCGTGTTCATTCGTGGTTCCAGCAAACGGTTCGTTCGGCACTGGATTTCAGCGAGGCTCCCGGAAGCCCTGCCAGCCCGGGAGCCAATCCGTGTTCATCCGTGTCCATCTGTGGTTCCAACCACCGTCACGCCCTGACAGGCGGATCATTACGGTGGACGCGTTCGTAGATGACCGGGATGAGGACCAGTGTGATGAGCGTCGAGAACAGGAGCCCGCCGACCACGGCGCGGCCGAGCGGGGCCTGGGTTTCGCCGCCTTCGCCGGCGCCGATGGCGAGCGGCAGCAGGGCGAGGATGGTGGTCATCGCGGTCATTAGGATGGGCCGCAGACGGCGTCGGCCGGCCTCTTTGAGCGCGTCGTTGATGGTCTCGCCTTCCGCGCGCAGGCGGTTCGCCTGGTCGACGATCAGGATGGCGTTGTTGACCACGATGCCGATCAGGATCACGCAGCCGATGAGTGACTGGGCGTTGAGCGTAGTCGCGGTCGCGAACAGCACCAGCACCACGCCGATCAGCGCGAGCGGAACCGAGCCCATCACGATGAGCGGATCGCGGAAGGATTCGTAGAGGCTCGCCATGACCATGTAGACGAGCGCGATCGCCAGCAGGATCTGCAGAAACAGTGACGAGAAAGCCGACTGCTGTTCCTCGTAATCGCCGGCGAGCACGATGTCGTAATTATCGGGGATCGGCATACCGGCGAGCGCCGCCTGGACATCGTCGACCACAGAGCCCATATCGCGACCAGCCAGGTTGCCGCGCACCTCGATGAAGCGCGTCTGGTCCTTGCGGTCGATCACCACCGGGCCCTCGGCGCGCGCCAGTGAGGCGACGTTGCCCAGGCGCACGAGGCCGCCGTCGGCGCGGGGTACGCGCAGGTCGAGCAGTTCGCGCGGGGGCAGGGTCTCGTTGCCCTGGAACTGCACGCGCATGTCGATCTCGTCGCCGGCGTCGAGGAAGCGTGAGGCGATGCGCCCGGAGATCGCGGTCTCCACGGTCTCCGCGACGGCCGAGACGCGCACGCCCTGGTCGGCGGCGCGGTCGCGGTCGACGCGGATCAACTGCTGCTGCTCGCCGCCCTCGCGCGACAGGCGCGTGTCGACGATGCCCTCGATGTCGCGGATCCGGCGCTGCACCTCGTGCGCGAGCGCCTCGAGCGTCTCGAACTCGTACCCGCGGACCTCGATGGCCAGTGACTCTTCCCCGGAGGACAGGGCGCGCAGGAAGAACGGACGCCGGGTGCGGACCCGGACCTCGGCACCCGCGACCGGTCCGATCTCCGCACGCAGATCGGCCGCCACTTCCGCGGAAGAGCGCTCGCGCTCGGCGCGCGAGGGCAGCGAGATCCGGATCTCGCCCTCCGCGGATTCCGACGGCCGGTAGGAGCCGGAGCCGACGCTGGTGACGGTGTTGATGAGTTCCGGGACCTCGCGGCGGACGACCTCCAGCGCCTGCGCGGTGCCGCGCTCGACCGTGTCCAGGCGCGTGCCCGCGGGGAACTCCACGTCCACCTCGACCTCGCCCTCGTCGGTGGCCGGCATGAACTCGGTGCCGAGCAGGGGCACGGCGGCCACCGCGGCGCCCAGCAGGAGCACGGCCGCGCCGAGCACCCGCCAGAAGCGCCCCAGCAAGCCGTCCAGCAGGCGGACGTAGGCGCTCTCGAGCCGGCGCAGCCCGGCCCCGATCGCCTCGCCGATCTCGTGCAGCGGCCATGGCGCGCGCAGCGCCCGCCCGCGCAGCAGACGGGCGCTGAGCATGGGCACGACGGTCAGGGCCACCAGCAGGGCACAGGCGAGCGCAAACGCGACCACGAACGCCAGCTGCTTGAACAGCTGCCCGGCGAGTTCCTGGGCGAAGAACATGGGGACGAAGATCGCCACCGTCGTGAGCGTGCCCGCGACCACCGGCGCCGCCACTTCGCTGGCGCCGCGGTCGGCGGATTGGTTCGCCGTCTCACCGTTGCCCTCGTGACGGCGGACGATGTTCTCCAGCACGACGATTGCGCTGTCCACCATAAGGCCGACGCCCAGGGCGAGTCCGCCGAGCGTCATCAGGTTGAGCGAAAAGCCGCCGAAGTAGATGAGCGCGAAGGTGGTGATCACCGATACCGGGATCGCGGTCGCGACGACGAGCGTGGCGCGCAGGTTGCGCAGGAAGAACAGCAGCACCGCGATCGCCAGCGCGGCGCCGGCCAGCATCGCCAGGGTCGCGTTGCGGATCGAGCGTTCGATGTACTCGGATGTATCGAACAGCGTGCGCATGTCGATCTGCGGCAAATCCGCATTCATGCGTTCGATCTCGGCCTTCAGGCGCTCGGCCACCTCGACCGTGTTGGCACCGGACTGCTTGCGTACGGCGATGCGGATCCCCGGTTCGCCATTGATCCGGATGATCCGCGTCACGCGTTTCTGCGTGTCGGCGATCTCCGCCACCTGGCCGAGACGCACCGGCGCGCCGTTGCGCACGGCCACGATCTCGTTACGGACCTCGTCGAGGTTCTCGTAGCGCCCGGGCACACGGACGGTGTATTCCGTGTAGCCCTGCTCGATGGAGCCGCCGGGGCGGTTGAGATTGGATTCGCGCAGGGTCTCGACCACATCGGCCAGCGGCAGATCCAGCGCCTGCACGCGCTCCGGGCGCAGGCGGATCTGGATCTCGCGTTCCGGCCCGCCCCAGAGATCGGTCTGGGCGACGCCCGGCACCTGCTGAATCCGGTAGCTGAGGCGGTTGTCGATGATGCTGCGCAGCGCGATCGGGTCGATCTCGCTGAACACCCCGATGAGCATGATGGGCGCATCGGAGGTATCGAACTTGCGGATCTGCGGGCGCTCCGCTCCTTCCGGCGGGTCCTCGTATTCCTCGTCGATCGCGGCGCGCACGTCCATCGCGGCAAAGCCGAGATCGGTGCCCCAGGCGAACCGCAGCCGGACGTTGGCAACGCCCTCCGAGGTCGAGGCCGTGATCTCCTCGATGCCCTGCACGGTGGCGACCGCGTTCTCGATCGGCTTGGCGACCAGTTCCTCCATCGCCTGCGGCGAGGCGTTGGGGTAGGCCACGTTGACCGTGATGTACGGGTATTCGATATCCGGGAGCAGGTCGACCGGCAGCCGCGTCAGCGACATCACGCCGATGACCACGGCGATCAGGGTCACCATGGCCGTCAGCACGGGGCGGCGGACGCTGAAGGCGGAAAGATTCACGGCGACGGCAGCTCCGAGACGATCACCGGCGCGTCGTCCTCGAGCATCTGCTGCCCGAGCGTGACGACCCGGCCGGACAGCTCGGGCTCGAGGATCTCGACGCCATCGTCGCCCTCGATACCGACGGTGACCGGCACGAACTGCACGGTCGGCGGATCGCCCTCGACCACCCGGTACACGCCAGGTCCCTCCTGCCGGCGCACGATCGCTTCCGCGGGCACCAGGGTGGCATCGTCGGCCGTGGCCACCGTTACCCGCACTGTCACGAACATCCCCGGCTTCAGGGCGCGATCCTCATTCGGCAAGGTCACTTCGAAGCGCGCCTGGCGCGAATCGCTCTCGAACCGTGGGGCGATGCGGCTGATGCGGCCCTGGAACGTCCGGCCGGGTAACGCATCGGCGGTGACCGCCACGGTCTGACCGCCCGAGAGTCGCGCGTAGTCGCTCTCCGGCGCGAACACGGCCGCCGTGATCGGCGCGATCCCCAGGACCGAGACGAGGGGCGTGTTGGCGGCGACCGTATCGCCGGCGTTCACCATGCGCTCGCCGACCACGCGTTCACTGTCGCCACCGCGCCAGTCAGCGCGCACACGGGTGTAGCTGAGCTGCACCCGCGCCCGCGCGAGCGCGGCCTCGCGCTGTGTCACGCGGGCCTTCGCCACCTCGACGGCGGCATTCTGCGCTTCCGCGCGCGCCCGGGTCGTATCGAGTTCGGATGTCGAGGCCAGATCGCGCTCGGCGAGCGAGCGGGTACGCTCGAACTCGCGCCGGGCGAGCCGCGCATCCGCCTGCGCCTGTTCCACTTCGGCGCGGGCTACGGCGAGCTCGGCCTCGGCCTCGGCGACGGCCTGGGTCGCCTCGTCGTCGTCGAGCTCGGCCACGACCTGGCCCTGCTCGACCCGGTCGCCGATATCGACATGGATGCGCTCGATCTGCGCGCCGATCTTCGGTGCGACGGTGAAGGCATCACCGGCCTCCAGGGTACCGGTGAAGGTCCGCACGTCGGCGACCGACCCCGTCTCCACGGGCGCGGCCTCGACCGCGACCCGGCTGTCGCCCTGGTCTGTCGATGGCGGTGCGACGCCCTGGTCACGCAGCCACCAGGCGCCGGCGGCGATTGCAGCGACGGCCGCGATGCTGATGCCCCATCGATACATGCTCATCCACTGTCCTTTCGCCGGGTATACCGGGATCGAATTCGAGTCGTGGTCGCGTTCGGGTTCGTCCGATTTCCACGCGGTCCGCTCGACGCGGGCGCGCTACGGGCCATGTTCCCGGTATGGCGACGCATCAGGACGCGAGTGCCCCGGTGCGTACGAGCAGACGGTGCACCGCCTCCGCCAGGCGCCGGTAGCCCGCCGCGTTTGGATGGACCTGGTCGGACCGAAGTTCCGGGCTGTCGATGATCGTCTCCATGATGTCCGCCTCCAGGGGCACGCCTTCGCGCTCGGCCACCGTGTAGTAGAGGTCCGCTGTGGTCTGGAAAAACAGCGCCCGGGCTGGCACGCCGACCAGTACGACCGGGATGCCGCGCTGTCGGGCGCTGTCGACCATGGCCGCGAGATTCCTTCGGGTGGCGCCGAGGTCTTTTCCGCGCAGGATGTCGTTGCCGCCGTGCAGAAGGATGACGAGGTCGGGCTCGACCGCATCCAGCACGCCGGGCAGTCGTCGCCGTCCCTCCGCGGACAGTTCGCCCGGCACGCCCGATTCGATGACCTCGCGCCCGCTCAGTCGTTCAAGCGCGGCCGGGTAACTATCGCCGTCATCCGCGCCGGTACCGTGCGTCAGGCTGTCGCCGAAAGCGAGTATGCGGGCGTCGTCGGCCAGGGGGTCCAGCGGCGGTGGCCCGCTGCATCCGGCGACCAGCAATACGACGACCGCGATGGCGGCCACTGCGCGCGCACGGCGCATACGTTGCATGGGGTACTCCGGTTCACACCCTGGTGTATTGAGCGACCGCACATTCCGCACAGGTCGCGTCGGCGTGACGCGCCCTGCGCCCATAGGCCGGCCCCTGCCGATACCGTATGGCAAGGGCGTATGATGTCACAGCCCCTCCCGCCCCGGGACGAACCTTGCCGAACCGTAATGACACGCGCGAGCGCTGCGCCTGGTGTGGTACCGACCCGCTCTACGTCGAATACCATGACGAGGAGTGGGGTGTACCCGCTCACGACGACCGCCACCTGTTCGAGATGCTCGTTCTCGAGGGACAGCAGGCCGGCCTGTCCTGGCTGACGATCCTGAAAAAGCGCGACGCCTTCCGCGAGGTATTCGCCGGGTTCGATCCGGAGCGGGTCGCCGCGTTCGGCGAACAGGATATCGAGCGCCTGATGCAGGATCAGCGCATCGTGCGCAATCGCGCGAAGCTCAACGCCGCCGTCGGCAACGCGCGGGCTTTCCTGGATCTGCGCGAACGCCATGGCCGCTTCAGCGACTGGTTGTGGTCCTTCGTCGACGGCGAGCCGGTGGTCAACCGGCCCGCCTCCGAGGCGGACATCCCGTCGGAGACTCCCACTTCGAAGCGCTTGTCGAAAGCGCTTCGGGCGGCCGGTTTCCGGTTTGTCGGGCCGACGATCTGTTACGCCTACATGCAGGCCGTCGGTCTCGTCGACGATCACGTCGAGCGTTGCTTCCGTGCCCGTCCGTAACGGCCTGGTCCGCCGGTTTGTCGCCACGGTCGCCGCTCTTGCGGCCGTGATGCGTGCGGGTGGCTGACCGCGCCATGGAGCGAGTGCAGGGCACCGTCGAGCGGCTCGAGTATCAACGGCACCAGGTGGGCCGCGGCCGTGCAGGCCGGCCGGCGCCGACCGTTCATATCTATCGCTTCCGGGTCGCGGGCAACACGGTCGAGCTGCGCCATGGGGCCGCGCTGCCGCTCAACGAGGGCGATCAGGTGACCGTGGCCGGCCGCTCGCGGGCCGGCGTGTATCGAGCCTATGCCTGGGACAACCACACCTGGGGGGCGCGCCTCGTTGAACCGCGCGGCATGGCGGCCGCCATGCGCGGCTGGTTCCCGGCGATCCCCGCCGCCGTCCTCCTTATTCCGGCCCTCGGTCTCTGGCACGAGGGTGCCGGGCTATCTGCACGGGCTGCTTCGGTCACGGCGGCGGTGGCGGCCGCCGCCTTTGGCATCTGGGCGGTTCGCGGTTTCATTGAATACGCCCGCTATCGGCGCGCGGCGCGCCTGCTGGATGCCTGAACGGGCACGGATCACGCGGTTGCAGGCGCCGCGGCGGCTTTCTCCTTGCCCGCGAACCGCTCAAGCACGACGCATGCGGTCATGTCGCCCGCGACGTTGACGGCGGTTCGGCTCATATCGAGCAGCCGGTCGACACCGAGGATCAATGCAACACCCGCCGCCGGGATGCCCACCCCTTCCAGCAGCATGGCAAGGATGACGATGCCGGCCCCGGGCGTACCCGGTGAACCGATCGCCGCGATGACCGCCATCACGACGACGAACAGCAGGGCCGACGCGTCGAGCGGTACGCCGAATGCCGACGCCAGGAACACCGTCGCCACGCCCTGATACAGGGCCGTGCCGTTCATGTTGACCGTGGCGCCCAGCGGCACGATCAGTTTCGCGATGGATGCGCGCACGCCGAGGCCCTGCTCGGCGGTCCGGATCGACAGCGGCATGACCGCGGCCGAGCTCGAGGTCGAGAAGGCCAGCAGCAGCAGTTCCCGGGTCGCGCCGAGGAAGGCCAGCGGTCGCCGGCCGGCGCTGACCCCGATGATGATCAGGTACAGCGCCACCAGCAGCAGGAGTCCCGCGAGCACGGTCGCCACATAGACCGTCATGGCCGCGAGTACGCCGAAACCGACCGTCGATACCAGTCGCGTCATGAGCCCGAACACCGCGAACGGTGCCAGCCGCATCGCCCACGAGACCACGGTCATACAGACCTCGAGGATGGAGCCGAGCAGATCCAGCAGTGGCACCGCCTTGTCACGTGGCATGCCGAGCAGCGCGACGCCGACGATGAAGGCGAAGCCGATCACCTGGAGCATCTGCCCCTGGGCCATCGCGTCCAGCGGGTTGGTCGGCAGGAGCGAGACGAGCAGCGCGGGCAGGTTGGTCACATCGGGGCGGTTTGCCGGCTCCGTGACAGCGGTGACCGGGGCCGCCATGGTGTTGCGCAGCTGTTCGACGTCCACGTAGGCGCCAGGATCGATCGCGATGGCCAGCGCGAGACCGATGGCGGTGGCGATCACCGTGGTCACGAGGAAGAACAGACCACCGCCAATCCCGACGAGCCGCAGATTGGCGCCGCCCGCCTGGGTCGCGATCCCGCGCACGATGGACGCGAACACGAGCGGCACGACGATCATCTGCACCAGCGCGAGGAAGAGCTGCCCCGGCAGCGCCAGCCAGCTTACGATCGAATGCGACAGCGCCGGTTCGACCCAGCCAACGCCGGGACCGAGGAGAACTCCGGTGATGATACCAAGCACCATCCCGATGATGACCTTCAGCCAGAGGCGGTCTTCGACCAGGCGGTTGAGTCGATTGGCGAGCCCGGTGAGTGGGCGTACGAAGGGGGCGTGATCGCTGGTGGGCATGCAGTATGATCCGTACGTTCCGGGGAAGAGGGAGTCTGTATCCCGCGGTACCCTGTCTCCAGGTCAGTGCGAACTATACGCCGTATCCCCCGGGGCCATGAATCGCTGATCGAGCGGACCGGAGCGGGGCCGGTGGAACTCCGGAGTAGCAATGCAATCGCATCTCGCAGCCGATCTGCTCGCCCTGGCACACCTCGCATACGTGGCCTTTGTCGTGGTCGGCCAGGGCCTGATCATGTGGGGCGGACTCGCAGGGTGGCGCTGGACCCGCAACCCCTGGTTCCGCTGGCTGCATCTTGGCGCGATCGGCATTGTCGTGGCCGAGGTCGTGCTCGGGGTGTACTGCCCGCTGACCCTGCTGGAGGCCCGCTGGCGCGGGCAGGCGGTGGACGAGGCCGGTTTTATCGCCGAGTGGGTCGGGCGGCTGCTGTATTACGACATCGCGCTGTGGCAGGCGCACGTGGCGTACCTGCTGTTCGCCTTGATCACCGTCGGATCGTTCGTGCGGTGGCCCCCGCGGCGCTTTTAAGCGCAGGGGCGCGGGTGACATTTTATGACGCCCCGATCAGCGGGCTATGAGAGGCCGGCCTTACCCGGCGCCCGCGGCATTTGCCTCCCGCACCACCATCGGCCGCCGGGGAATGCCGGCATTGCACGGTGGGATGCCCGGGACCGCGCAAGGCCGGCCTACTTCCGTGTCCTTACGGTGTCCTCCGCATACGCGTCCAGGTTGCGTTCCAGATTGGCGGCAATCCGCACCGCCAGGGTCCGGGCCCGGTCGGCGCCCGGGCCCGCGAAGCGCTCGTCGATCGTGCGCGTGAACAGCGCCAGCCAGCGATCGAAATGCCGGCGGGTGAGCGGCATGCGCGCGTGCACCGCAGCGTGGCGCGCGACCATGTTGCGGTCATAGTCCGGGCGGCCCAGCAGCATCTTGCGCCAGAAGGCCTTGATGGTGGGCAGATGCTGGTCGAGATCGACCGCCGCCACCTTCGTGAACATCGGCGCGAGGGTCGGATCCACCAGCACGCGCGCGTAGAAGGCGTCCACGAGTTCGGAGATGGCCTCCGGACTGTTCAGGTCGCGCGTTTCATGCGCCGCTACCGATGCGCTGGTCTGCATGGCCGTACCCGTCATTACCGCAGCGCGACATGCCGCAGCCGCAGCGCGTTCGTGATGACGCAGACCGAACTCGCGCTCATCGCGGCGGCGCCGATCATCGGTGACAGCAGCAGACCGAATACGGGGTAGAGCACGCCGGCCGCGATCGGCACGCCCGCGCCGTTGTAGATGAAGGCGAAAAACAGGTTCTGGCGGATATTCGTCATCGTGCGCCGGGACAGCTGGCGGGCACTGGCGATGCCGCGCAGATCGCCGCGGACCAGCGTCACCGGGGCGCTCTCGAGCGCCACGTCGGTGCCGGCGCCCATGGCAATCCCCACGTCAGCGGCGGCCAGTGCCGGCGCGTCGTTGACGCCGTCGCCGGCCATGGCGACGGTCCGGCCCTCGCGCTGCAGCGTCTGCACGAGGGCGTGTTTGTCCTCCGGCGAGACGCCGGCCCGGACCTCGTCGATGCCGAGCTGGCGCGCGACCGCCTCGGCCGTGGTGGCATTGTCGCCGGTACACATCACAACGCGCACGCCGGCGGCATGCAATTGCTCAAGGGCCTCGCGCGTGGTCTCCCGGATCGGGTCGGCGACGCCCAGCAGCCCGGCCGGCTGGCCGTCGATCGCGACCAGCATGACGGTCTGGCCTTCGCCCCGCAGTGCGTCCGCACGGGTCTCCAGCGCGTCGGTGTCGATCCCGGCGTCGGCCAGCAACGCACGGTTGCCGACGAGCACCACGCGCCCGCCGACGGTTGCGTGCACGCCCTGGCCGGTCACGGAGTCGAAATCCTTTGCCGTGCCCAACTCGATGCCGCGATCGCGCGCCCCGGCGACGATCGCCGCGGCCAGCGGGTGTTCGCTCCCGCGTTCCACCGCCGCGGCCGCGCGCAGCAACTCGTCCTCTTCCATGCCGTCCCACGCCTCGATCGTCACCAGTCGCGGCCGACCCTCGGTCAGGGTGCCGGTCTTGTCGCAGACGAGCGTGTCGACGCCCTCAAGCGTCTGCAGCGCGGTCGCGTCGCGGATCAACACGCCGGCCTGGGCACCCCGGCCCAGACCGACCATTACCGACATCGGTGTCGCCAGACCGACCGCGCAGGGGCAGGCGATAATCAGCACCGAGATGGCGACCACGAAGGCGTGGTTCAGTGCCGGCGCGGGACCGATCACCGCCCACACGCCGAATGCCAGCAGGGCGATCGCGACCACCACCGGGACGAAGATACCGGCCACCCGATCGGCCAGCCCCTGGACCGGTGCGCGCGAGCGCTGCGCGTCCGCTACCAGCTGGACGATCCGCGCCAGCAGCGTATCGCCGCCGACCTGGTCGGCCCGCATGACGAAACCGCCGGTCTGGTTGACGGTCCCGCCGGTGACGCGGTCGCCCGTAGTCTTGCTCACGGGCATCGGCTCGCCGGTGATCATGGATTCGTCGACATTGCTCGATCCCTCGAGGATCTCGCCGTCCACCGGCACCTTCTCGCCGGGTTTGACGCGCAGGTGGTCACCGGTGGTCACGCGTTCCAGTGGCACCGTTTCCTCGTTGCCGTCGGCATCGATCCGCACGGCCTGCGGCGGTGCCAGTTCCAGCAGGGATTTCAGCGCCCCCGAGGTCCGCTCGCGGGCGCGGATTTCCAGCACCTGGCCGAGCAGGACGAGCGTGGTGATGACGGCCGCGGCCTCGAAGTACAGCGGTGGGTGACCGCCTTCCAGGAACGCCGCCGGCAGGATGCCGGGGAACAGCAATGCCACCAGGCTGAACGCAAACGCCGCACCGGTACCCAGCGCGATCAGCGTGAACATGTTCAGGCGCCGATTGACGACCGACTGCCAGCCGCGCTGGAAGAACGGCGCGCCGCCCCACAGCACGACCGGCGTCGCCAGCAGGAGCTGCAGCCAGCCCGAGATCGAACGATCGATCCACGCATCGACGTCAAGGCCGACCATGCCGCCCATGGTCAGGACGATCAGTGGAATCGACAGTGCGGCCGAGATCCAGAAGCGTCGCGTCATCGAGACCAGTTCGGCACTCGGACCCTCGTCGGCGGTGACCGTCATAGGCTCGAGCGCCATGCCGCAGATCGGGCAATCGCCCGGTTCGTCGCGCACGATTTCGGGGTGCATCGGGCAGGTGTAGCGCGTGGTCGTCGCGGACCCGCCGACCCGCTGCAGAGCCATCCCGCAGTGGGGGCAGTTGCCGGGTTCGTCCGCTTCGACGCCCGGGCAGCAGGCGCAGATGTACTTGCCGGGCGTGTTGCCGGTATCCGCGGGACGCGAATCGGCGTGGCCGCAGCACCCGCTTCCGTGGTCCGTGGTTTCGGGCGCGCTTTCCGCGGCATTGCCATGACAGCAGGTGCTCTGCTGTTTCGCGCTGGTGGTCTTCTCGTGCTCGCAGTGGTCACTCATGACCGGCGTCCTCGTTGAGCGTCTCGATAATCGGGCAGCCTTCAACGGGACCATGCCCGGAGCACTGCCGCGTGAGATCGGCGAGGGCTGCCCGCATGCGCTGCAGCTCACCGATCCGGTGTTCGATCTCCGCCAGTTTGTGTTCGGCCAGCGCTTTCACGCTGGCGCGGTCGCCTTCCGCCTCGGCGAGTTCCAGCAGTTGTCGGATCTCGGTCAGCGAAAACCCGAGTTTCTTGGCACGCTTGATGAAGCCGAGCCGCTCGGTGACCGCGGGGGCAAAGCGGCGGTAACCACTCGCCGTGCGGCCGTCCGCGGCGATCAGCCCCTCGCGCTCGTAGAAGCGGATCGTCTCCACGCCGACATCGCTGCGGCGCGCGAGCTGACCGATGCTGAGGTGTTGCATGGCGGTGTCCATGTTGATTCAAGTGCATAGGCTATAGTCTGTAGTCGACTACAGAGTCAAGCGTTGATCGCGAGCAAGCTCGCTCCTACAGGTGACCTGCACCGCGGTCGCAGGATTCA